>JAAXQF010000188.1 GCA_012974435.1 Desulfuromonadales bacterium
TAAGAGACAGGATCAGGACGATCCCGATAAGAAGCTGTGGCAGCTGCAGATCGTCGATGATCGTCTGAACCCGAGTGGCGACCGGATAGGTCCGCGCCATCTGTTTAAACTGACCCGTTTGCAGATGACCGATCAATTTGACGTTAATTTTCATCGGATTATCGTTTGTGGGTGATCCTACCAATTGCAAGTCAGGCGACAGAAACCAGCGCTTTTTCTAGGATATCCAGCCCCTCTTCCAGTTGGGCCTCCGGAATGGTCAGAGGGGCGAGGAGGCGGATCGTGTTCGCATAAATTCCGCACGAGAGAAGGATCAAACCTTGTTCCAGTGCTTTGGCGGTAAGTAGTTTAACCTTGTCGGGATCAGGAGCGTGCCCTTCACGCTTTTTGACCAGCTCGAAAGCGACCATGCTCCCCAGCCCCCGGATATCGCCGATGGGCGTAGTGTCGCTGTGCTCCTTCATCTGGTGGAGGCGCTCAAGTATCCGCTTCCCGAGTTTCAAGCTGCGCGCACAGAGCTGTTCCTCCTCAATTATGTCGAGCACGGCGTGCGCAGCAGCACAGCCCAATGGGCTCCCGCCGTAAGTTCCACCGAGGCCACCCGGTTCGGGCGAATCCATTATCTCGCCTTTGCCGATTACACCAGAAATGGGGAATCCCCCGCCAAGAGCCTTGGCGACAGTTATCAGATCCGGTTCGATATCGTAGTGTTCGGTGGCGAACAGTTTGCCGGTACGGGCAAAACCGGTCTGTACTTCGTCACAGATCAACAGGATACCGTGCTGGTCGCAGAGCTGCCGTAATGTCTGCATGAATTCCTTGGGGGCGATATAAAAGCCGCCTTCACCTTGAACAGGTTCGAGGATGATGGCTGCAACCTGCGACGGTTCGACATCGGCTTTAAATAGCCGTTCCAGCGCATCAAAGCTGTCCTGTGCGCTGACCCCATGATGTTCAATTGGAAAAGGGATGTGGTAGAGAGAGGCCGGGAAAGGCCCGAATCCGACCTTATAAGGGACGACCTTGCCGGTCATCCCCATGGTCAGCATGGAACGGCCGTGGAAGCCACCAACAAAGGAGATCACCGCTGGGCGCTTGGTGTAATGTCGGGCAATCTTGACCGCGTTTTCTACTGCCTCAGCCCCGGTGGTCATCAAGATGGTTTTTGCCTCTTTGATCGGTGCCAGTTTATTCAGCCGCTCAGCCAGCGCCACGTAATTCTCATAAGGAAGCACCTGAAATGCCGTATGTACAAAGGCTTCGCTCTGCGCAGCAGCGGCGGCCATCACTTTAGGGTGACGATGGCCGGTGTTGCAAACGGCGATACCAGCGGCAAAGTCGAGATAACGTTTGCCCTCTGCATCCCAGATCTCAGCGTTTTCACCTTTGACGGCAAAAATTGAAGTGGCGGATGCAACCCCGCGCGGGACGGCGGCGTTACGGCGAGCGAGAAGTTCGGTGTTGGTCATGATGATATTCCTTCTGTCAAGATAACTTCCTAATATTTGATGGCAAGGACCCGAGCTTAAGTGATCTATATCATTTTGTGAGTTGTACTCATTCAATGAATTAAGCTAGATACCATGATCTTGAATACCTAACCCTTGCTCAAATTTCTTGCGAACCAGTCCCATGAAATAATTAACATGGTCCGTCATTAATTTTGCAGTAGTGTCCGGATTCTGATCTCTTATGGCCTCAATAATTTTAGGGATGTCTTGCGCAATCAGCGTAGGTGTTATTGAAAGTAGGTACATAGTCCGTGTGAACTGGTTGGTAATTACGACCAACTGTTTTGAGAGGGATTCGTTGTTAGTTGCCATACGAGTAATTTTATGGAACTCCGTATCCAATAGCATCATTTGACCCGCATCGTTCTTGTCCGCACTATTAATTCGTTCTGCTAAGTTCTGTAAGTCGGCCAATTGCTGTTCCGTTCTGTTAACAGCAACAAGGCGTGCTGCTCCCTGTTCAAGAATCAGCCTCAGTTCAGTTAATTCGCGGAATTTTTGGAGGTTAATTTCTGAAACTTGCGTCATGATATTCGGACCCATCGTTACAAGCCCTTCAGAACTAAGAAGAATAAGAGCCTCGCGAATTGGTGTACGGCTAACACCAAGCTCCTTGCCAAGACTTTGCTCATTGAGTCTGTGCCCCGGCTTATACTCAAGGGTAACTATTTTGTTGCGGATGATATTGCAAATTTTATTGCGCATATAATGTATGCCTTGTTTAGGTTGTTATATTGTGAAATCAAGCATGTAGAATTCTCTTTTGTAGTTTCACAAAATAATACCCACAATTCAAGCCTTTGAAAATATGTGTTCCATAAATGGTTAATGTAAAAGAACACTGCGCTGAACGAAACTTCTATTATGAATATTAGTTGAGGCACTTTTAGCGGGGCATGGTCCCCCGAAAAGATGTTCTCATAGACGCTGCACAGACCATATTTGTCAGCGTTATTATGTCAAAAACCGGACGTTGTATGCGTTCTTGAATGAGATGCGCATAAACGGGCATTTCCGTGCACTCTAAAACCACTGCACCAATATCTTGATTATTCTCAACCATAGATACTGCAACAGAAACTATTTCGTTTTGAAGCTTTTCCCCATCCAGCTCAATCCTTTTGTTTTCGAGAATGACTTCACGGAATTCCGGCATATCTTCCATCCCGGCGATTACCATGGAGATATCTTGACAGCCGACTGCGCACAAGTGCTTCTGCGTAAGTCCACATTTGCTTGCAGTCACCACTCCAACCTTCTGTTCTTTCTTTAGCATACGGGATACAAGAGGGACCAACATTAGGCTAGAGGTGAACAATGGGATATTGACGGCATCTGCAAGTTCTTCCTGAAACGCTGCCAGAAAACCACAACTTCCGACAATCGCCGATACGCCCTCCGCCTCTAACTCACGAACAGCTTCAATAAAGGGTGCCAGCAAAGTGGTGTCCGGTGAGTGAAGAAGCTTTTCGACAACGGCCCCTTGGACGATCTTATAGACGACCGGGTAGTCAAAAGTGCTCGCATTTTTAACATGTCCAGGAAGCTTCGCATAGTAGGTTTCCAGCCCAAGAATCCCAATCGGAACACCATATACGTTAGGTCCACCACGAAATATCATATTTCCCGTTCCTTTGAAAAGCATTAACCCGTCAAATGAATAAGCCTAGTCATTGATTATCATTTGGAGAAATTTCTTGGTTCGCTCTTCCTTGGGATTTTTAAAGAAACCAACCGCGTCACTCTCTTCAACTATTTTTCTGTCGGCTACCATCATGATTCTGTCAGCGACATCTTTGGCAAAATGAATCTCGTGAGTGACTAAGGCCATTGTCATATGCTCTTCCGTTCGAAGCCTCTGGATGACATTGAGCACCTCTTCTTTCATCTCAGGGTCCAATGCAGAGGTCGGCTCGTCAAAAAGCATCAACTCCGGCTTCATTGCCAAGGTCCGTGCAATAGCGACCCGCTGACTCTGCCCGCCAGAAAGAGCACAGGGGTAAGCCTGAGCCTTGTCTGGAAGTCCTACCATATCGAGCAGGTGCCGCGCATATTCTTGTGATTCTTTCTTCCCTTGTTTTAACAGCTTCATGGGGGCCAGTGTAATGTTGTCGAGAGTGGTCATGTGAGGGAAAAGGTTGAAGCGCTGAAAGACCATGCCAATCTTAAGGCGGGCCTGGCGCAACTCTTTAGGCTCGGCGTCATTAATCTGGAAACCATCGACGGTGATGGTTCCACCTTGGATTTGTTCCAGACCATTTAGACATCTGAGCATGGTGCTCTTACCACATCCGCTCGGACCCATCAGAACGAGGACTTGCCCCTTCTGCATTTCAAAGGAAATGTCCTCCAGAATAAGGTCTTCCCCATATTTTTTTGTCAGATTGTTCACTTTTACAAATGCCTGATCAGACATACTGTTCTCCATTTCCAGGTAAAGTCATCGGACCTAAATAGGTTCCCATTTTCTGAGCTTTTCAATCAATCGCATGGCGTAAGAGAAGGTAACGATCAGGACGATATAAACAATGGCAGCTGCGGTATAGAGCTCCAGAGGTCTGAAGGTTTGAACCATCACCTCTTGAGCACGGAACATGATTTCTGGAACAGCGATAATCATCGTGATAGAAATGTTTTTGATATTAGTGATATAGACGTTCGTCAGAGGTGGCAGTGTCGAATATACCGCCTGCGGAATGATGACATAACGCAAGGTCCCAAGATGTGAAAATCCAAGAGAATAGGACGCCTGCAACTGGGTAAGCGGAATCGCCTGCAGCCCACCTCGGAAAGCTTCGCTAGCCATCGCGCCACCATTGAGAGAAATGGCCAGGATGGCACTTTGTTCAGGCGAGAATGAGGCCCCCGTAAAAATAGGCAACACATAATGTATCCAGATTAACAACACGACAAGAGGAATTGTGCGGAAAATATCGATATAGATGACCGTGCCGAACTTGAGGAGCTTACTGTGTGACATCTGTAACGAGGCAAGAAGAAGTCCAATAATTGTTGAAAAGAATATCGACCAGAACCCGATTCGGATGGTAAACCAAGCCCCTTCCATAAGGTAGGGGAGATACTCAGTAATGACATTAAACTGAAAACTATAGCTCATGGATTTAACTCCCACTGGCTGCGGTAGAAGGGACTTACAGCCTGTCAAAAAACTGGGCAGAAGAGTACCCACAGCACGATTAAGTGCAGTGAGCTCTTCTGCCCTTCAATGTGTCAGTCTCGTTTAGGGCTTTCCCTTAGCCCAGGTTGCCGGCATACCATATTTAGCACCAAGTTCGTCGTACCAACCGCGGACACGCATGTTGCGGATATAGGTATTGAGGAAGGCAAGCAGATCAGGATCACTATATCTGACCGCGTGAGCCTGGTAGAACCATGAGGTGTTTTCCGGGATAAACAGTTCCAGTTCCTCCCGCTCCTCGGCGCGGAAAGCGTTGACCAGAGAATCACTCATGAATGCCTTGGCACGCCCCTGCATGACTTCCAGGATGGCCGTTGTCGAATCGGAATAACCTTTGACTTTTGCGTTTTTGAATTTACCGGTCCAGAGAGTTTGGGCGCTGGTGCCGCCGATACAAGCGATAATATTGCCCTTTTTGTCCAAATCGGCAAACGACTTGACATCGTCACCGGTGCGGATAAGCGACGCCTCAGCATAATTGCCATACGACTCAGTAAACGCTACCGCAACGGAGCGCTGAACCGTTGCACCCAGCCCATTCATGATGGCGTCCCACTTACCGGTCTGCAGCCCTGCAATCATGCCGCCCCAAGTGGTCTCATTGATCTCGACCTTGATACCGGTCTCTTTTTCAAAATTTTTCAGGTCGTCAGCGATAATGCCTTCATACTCACCTGTTTTGATGTTTTTCTGGATAAAGTTTTTCCAGGGTGCGACTCCGACACGAAGGACCTTTTCACTGGAAATTTTTTCCATAATCCCTGCACTCGCCGGCATTGGAACCAGGAAGGCCAAAAGAACCAACATCGTTACCATTAGCTTAAGCGATTTTCTCATTTCTGTTTCTCCTTTTTGCTGAGTTATTGATCTACGACTAAGCGAACCGAGGCAAAGCAAAATCGCCCCTTTTTTCTATTTCTGATCAGATTTTTAATTGCTCTAATGTCGTGATTCCAAAGCGTTGCGGGCAGGCGGTTTCATATATATCCTTGCCCGTTAAGCGGCTACCAACAAGATATTCTTTTCCCATGTGATGCTGTGCCCAGGACAATATCCTGTCGATCACGGGAGTTTCGACTTCGACGAGTTCTGCCACCCCTTTGTAAAGACAAAGGCCAAGAGGAATATCTTCTGTGAAATAACGATTGGAAAAATCTGGAACCCAACCATTTTCCCGCTCCACGAATGGGCAGCGAAAGCCTTTGTAGGCACTATTAGTTGCAAAAAAAGATTTCAACGTTGGGGAATCGTCATGATAAACATAGTCAGCTAAAAAGTCTTTTATGTGAGGAACGTCGACTTCTGCAACTCCCTCTGCACTGAGCACACCAGCGATATCGATCAACTCTTTATTGACCAAATCCATCAACTCGGTAGATTCATCGTTCATGTCTTCATAAAAAAGAGGGTTCTCCTTAAGGATATCGCCCTCTTGCCAATCTTTACAGAGAGCATAAAGTCGGGCCGGATGAATAACTGCATTTATCGGGTAGAGGGAGCAGCTTAATGAGTTACCGCAACTTTCGGAATAACCAAAAAGCTTATTTGAAATAGCGACGGCCTCCGGGCAACGACTGACGGGTGTCGCACCAACTTTATACCTGCGCTTGAATTCCTGCACCGAAACACGTTTACCAAATTCAACAATCCGGCAATTGAATGGCATTGGCAGGATTGAAAACAACACAACATCTTTTGCAACATCCCCCAAGACTTCGTTTCCAAGCCAATCAAATCCCCCTTGACCTGGAGTCGCGCCAATGAAGGTGCCCTTCTGAATGTGTGGTTTTATTTCAGAAAGGACATCTTGGTAAGCAAAGGATGGGAGTGGCAAAATAAGCACGTTACATTCGGGGATGACTTCAGCAGCATTTTTAGAAATTTTTTCTGGCCTGCCCCTGACCTCGCCAGAAGGATCATTGTGGGCTGCAAAATCGGCCACTATGTAGCCTTGCTCATCTACCGCCATCTTGATCCGCTCTGCTTCATCTCCATACGGAACAAACATATTGCACGGGATGCCCAAGTGAGGAAACAGTGCCGCCATTGCTTGTGCGGCATTGCCGCCGCCCACTATGCAGATCTTTAGCGAGTCATTTGTGTGGATTGATTCAGTCGCGTCATTCAAAGCAAAACTCCTCTGTATACATGATGTATACAGAGGGTATACGTGGCCTACCTGCGTGTCAACATAAATATGTTTTACGCGGCATTTCCAATAAGTACCTGATAATTTGAGACTATTTGGTGAATTATGTTTTTAAAGGTAAGAGTGGAAGT
>JAAXQF010000346.1 GCA_012974435.1 Desulfuromonadales bacterium
AGCGTCAACTCGGCAGGAACAAAATGGCCGCCGCAATAGTGACACAGCCCCGTTGCAATCCGGTTGTTCCACCACTGGGAGCGTCTTAGCTCACGGGCTTTCTGGCGCTCGCGCCGCAACTGCTCTTCAGGAATGTCAGCGAAAAACTGCATGAACACAGAATACAGAATCCGGCCAATGGAATACAGTAAAAACAAGGATAATTTGTTTCCTCTGCCTGCGGTCTGCGGTATCCTAACGCGTTGCCGGTTTTTATATTCAAGGGATTATAGATGAACATACTCATCGTTGGAGCCGGCCAGGTCGGCTACTTTCTTTGTGAACGCCTTTCCATGGAAGGTCATGAGGTCACACTGATTGACCGTGATCAGGAGAACCTCAATGAGGCCCAGGATCGTCTCAACGTGCTTGGGATTCTTGGCAACGGTGCCAGCGCCGAAACCATGGAGCAAGCCGGGATCAAGGATGCCGACATCGTTATGGCCGTCACCGACCTTGATGAAGTCAACATTCTTGCCTGCCTGCTCGCCCGTGAGTACGGCGTCGGCAAACGTATCGCCCGTGTCAAGAGTATCGACTACCTGAGCCGGGGAGCCGTGCTCTCCAAGGACAAACTCGGCATTGATCTGATGATCAACCCGGATGATGCCGTGGCCGACGAGCTCGCCAATCTGGCCGGCCGCGCGGGCACCTTTGACGTCGCCGAATTCGTCGGCGGCCAGATTCAGTTCCTCGGCTATCGGATTACCGAAGACAGTCCCCTTTGTGACCTGACCCTGAAAGAGCTGGGCGAGATTCGCGGCATCTACCGCTTTGTCGTCGTCGCCATCACACGTCAGGGCCAGACGATCATTCCCCGCGGTGACGACACCATCCAGGTCGGTGACAGCATCTTCATCTTCGCCCACAAGGAAGAACTCCCGGCGATTCAGTATATGCTGCAAATCAAGGAAGAGAAACGCAGGGGCTCGCGCAAAGCCTTTATCCTCGGTGGGGGTCGCATTGGCTTGCGCGTAGCCCGCAACCTGGAGGAACGACAGTTCAACGTACGCCTGGTGGAACGTGATCAGGAGCGTTGCGAGAAACTCTCGGCAGAGTTGCAAAAAACCATGGTCATTCATGCCGAAGGCACGGACATTCGTGCCTTGCTCGACGAAGGCATCGCCGACGCGGATGTCGTTATCGCAGCCACGGACAATGATGAAACCAATATTCTCTGCTCTCTGCTCTGCAAACGTCACGGAGCGCACCGCACCCTTTGCCTGGTCAACCGCCCCGAGTTCCTTGATCTTGCGCCCTCACTCGGTGTTGACGCCTGTGTTTCCCCACGTCTCTCGGCGGCAAGTGCGATTCTGAAATTCGCTCGGCGCGGTAACGTCATCTCTCTTGCGACGATCGAAGGCAGCAACTCCGAGGTCCTTGAAATCGAGATCAAGAGCACGAGTCAGGTTCTCGACACACCGCTCAAAGACCTCAACTTCCCACGCGGCGCTATCATCGGCGCGATCGTCCATCAAAACAGCTACGAGATCCCCGATGGCGAAAACCGCCTCAAAGTCGGCGACCGGGTGCTGGTCTTCGCTCTCCCGGAAGCCCTGGCCAAGGTCGAAAGGTTCTTCGAGTAGATGAACATCACCCTGACCCTGCGCATACTCGGTGCTCTGCTGCTCTTTCTGGCCATAGCCCTGCTCTTCCCGGTGCCTTTCTCATTGATCTATGGTGATGGTGCTTCGGGGGCCTTTATCCTTTCCGCGATCATATCGGCGGGCTGCGGCGGAATTCTGTTCAGCCAGTTTAACTCGGAGAAAGACCTTTCGGTGCGCGAAGGGTTTGCCATTGTCACCTTCGGCTGGACCTTTTTTGCGCTTTTCGGTGCCCTGCCTTTTGTCTTTTCCGGAGCTATTCCTTCCTATCTCAATGCTTTTTTCGAGACCATGAGCGGCTTCACAACCACCGGCTCTACCATTCTCACCGACATTGAAGCCATGCCGCCCAGCCTGCTGCTGTGGCGTTCTCTGACGCAATGGCTCGGCGGCATGGGAATCATCGTGCTTTCGCTGGCCATTCTACCAATGCTCGGCGTCGGTGGCATGCAGCTCTTCAAAGCCGAAGTTCCAGGGCCGACCGCAGACCGCCTGAAACCACGCATCCAGGATACGGCCAAACTGCTCTGGGGTGTTTACGTCCTTTTGACCTGCGTCGAAATCCTGCTGCTGATGGCCGGAGGCATGAGTTTCTTCGACGGCCTCAACCACGCTTTCACCACCATGGCAACCGGCGGTTTCTCCACGCGCAACGCTTCCGTTGCCGCCTACAACAGTGCCTACATCGATTGGGTCATCACGGTTTTCATGTTCCTGGCCGGGGTCAACTTCTCCCTGCACTACCTTGCCTTACGCGGCAAAATTGGCGATTTTATTCGCAATGAGGAGTTTCTCTTCTACAGTTCTCTGGTCATTGTCGGTACGGCCCTGATCACCATGATCAACATGGGTGGCACCTACCCCAACTTTCTTGACAACCTGCGTTACAGCGCCTTCCAGGTCGTCTCGATCATTACCACCACCGGTTTCGGCACCGCCGACTATGAGCTCTGGCCAGTGCTTTGTCAGTATCTGTTGATTTTCTCCATGTTTATCGGTGGCTGCGCAGGTTCCACCGGCGGAGGCATGAAAGTCGCGCGCATCCTGCTGCTCTTCAAGCACGCCCAGGTTCAGGTCTACCGCCTGATTCATCCTCGCGCCGTACGCCTGGTCAAGCTCGGCGACCGACCGGTTGACAAAGACGTCATGCAATCGATTCTCGGCTTCTTCGCCCTCTATCTCGGTGTTTTCGTCGCCGCCTCGTTCGTCATGGCAGCAACCGGCATGGATCTCATTTCGGCGGGGGGCTCGGTCATCGCAACCCTGAGCAATATCGGCCCCGGCCTTGGCAGCGTTGGTCCCGTTGACAACTTTGCCCACGTCCCGGCCATCGGCAAGCTGGTCCTTGCCTTCTGTATGCTCCTGGGAAGACTGGAACTGTTCACCGTGCTGGTTCTGGTCTTTCCGAGTTTCTGGCGTAAATAATCGGCCAATGGCTTCTGCAAAGAGAACATTCCCCCTCACTAAGCTTCGCTACCGGCTCCTGCTCTACCTGGTAGTTGCCCTGGTTTTTGCCATGCCTCTTCGTAACGCTCTTGAACAACACTTTCTTTATTTCCCGGAACCTTCATATGCAGCAACCCCGGCAAGGGTTGGCCTCGCCTACGAGGACGTGACCTTCTCGGCCACAGATGCTAAGCAGCTCCACGGTTGGCTGGTTCCTGGACAGGCAGAATCACCCGCTGTGCTCTTCTGCATGGGCAATGCAGGCAACATCTCGCATCGCCTTGAAACCTTACAGTTACTGCATCAACTCGGTGTCACCGTGTTCATCTTTAATTACCGGGGATATGGGACAAGCGAGGGACAAGCCAACGAAGCAGGGACTTACAGTGACATTGCAGGAGCCATGGCCTTTCTTAACGAGCGCGGCTGGCCCGCTGAGCGCATCATCCTCTTTGGCCGCTCACTCGGAGCCGCCGTCAGCCTCGAAGGTAGCCTGCACAGAACCCCAGCCGGATTGATCATGGAGGCCCCCTTTACCTCGATAGAGGCGATGGGGCGTCACCACTACCCGTTGCTCAACAGCTTGCTCGGCTGGCTGATCGGCGCAAAGTACAACAATTTAGCAAAGATTTCAGATCTTGATGCGCCACTACTGATCATCCACGGCAAAAACGACACTATCTGCCCACCAAGCATGGCCGAAGAACTTTACGCAAGGGCGCCGCAAGAGAAACAGATTCTCTGGATTCCTGAAGCCGGCCACAACGATGGCTTTGTTGTTGGTGGAGAGCGTTACCGGGACACCCTGAAGCAGGTTATTTACAGTTGGACAGGTTTTAAAACGGAGCCTGATCGATAAGAAGCCAGGCTTGCTTCTGCAACAAAGAAAAGAGTCCGGATCGACGACCCGGACTCTTTTCATGTTTCGGAGTTAGATAATTAATACTGATTCGACTTATAGAACACCAGCACTCACAAATTTCTTACAATCTTCAGAGCTCAATTTTTAGATGATAAATGAACTACCTCGTAGCTTGCTGCGAGGTAGTTCATTGCTAACGAGACTGCTTTGAGAAGATTCAGTCTGTTCCGATTTTATTGGCTGCGTCGTAAAGCTGCGGGTCGATCTGCAGACTTTCATTCAGTTTGCCAGTCAGAGCCAGCAGGCGCTCAACGGCGATCACTTCGTTGGTTTTTGCCGTGACCAGAAGCCCGGCTGATTGGAACTTCTCGTTGTGGGCGTCAAGTACGTCAAGCAGTGTACGTTGACCGACGATGAATTGCTTTATATAAGAATCGAGGGTCTTCTGGTTGTAGTCAAAAGCTTCACTAAAGTTGACCTTCTGTTTGCGTGACGACTCCAGTTCGGCCCAGGTGGTCCGTGTTTCTTCTACGACCATGTCGCGTTGGTCGTCACGATGGTGCCCTGCTTGCAGCTTGCGAGCCATGGCGGCTTTACGGTCGGCGACGTCGGAGTGGCCGTTAAAAATGTTCCAGCGCAGGCGCATCATTGCCTGGTTGTTGTGCTCATAAGTCTCTGAGCTTTCAATCTGGTCTTCGTAGGTGGAACTCAATTCCGCATGAACTTTTGGCAAAAAGTTTGATTTGCTCAATTCAATCCTGCGGTCTGCTTCTTCAACATTGGCGTTGAGCGCTAAAGTTTTCGGATTGTGCTCTGCGGTCTGCTGGACGGCTTCGTCCAGTGAACCCGGCACGATGGTGGATGGAATAGTGAAAAATTCAACATCGCCTGCCAGTTTGCCAACAAAGCGCTGATAGTTTGCCTCGGCGGACTTGAGCTTTGACTGAATCTCTGCCAGTGAGGCATTAGCCCTGGCCAGACGAGCCTTAGTCTGGTCTACATCTGCGATGCTGCCGGCGCCACCTTCCTGGCGCTCTTCAAGCTTGGCGAGAATTTCGAGATGGTCATTGACATTTTCTTCTGCCAGGACGATCAACTCACGCTGACGGTATACTTCCATGTGAGCGATAATCGAATCGAGTGCTATGGCTTCGGCATTGTCGAAGGTCCGATACCCGGCAGAAACCATTTTGGCATCTTCAATTTCAACAAGGCTCCTGGTTTCCTTGCCGTCGTAGACAAGTTGTGAAAGACGGATGGAGCCCTCAAGGCGGTCGTAGAAATTGTGTTCATTGTTATTCGCTCTGGTGATTGTATCGTTGTGTGCTTCAGCACCATAACCGAAGGCAACGTCAACCTGTGGCAAGTAGCCGCCGTAGGCACGATCACGCTCGAAGCCAACAGCATCCTGATTGGCTTGTAGCACTTGCAGCCTCGGGCTGTACTCAAGGGCGGTTGTGACCGTGTCTGCTAACTTTACAGACGTGTCCTGTGCCAAAGTGTTGGTGCCTGTAAGCACGACAAAAGAAAGGACCATGCTTGAAAACAGCCCCATCACGAGAATCTTTTTCATCATCATTGCCTACACCTCCTCATTTCATGTCAGTGTTGCGTATCTATGTTCGTATTCAGAAACACTTAATATTACAGGTACTGTGAAACCTTTTAGAGTAAATATAATTGTATACTAAAGGGGTGAATATAGATATACCAAAGATTCAAGGCTTGCCGAGCTACTGTTGGCATATTTTTAGTTCTTTTGTCTGGCTAGATAACTGTTATTATTCAACGATTCGTGTCTGAGCATCACATTCGCCTGAATAAATGCTATAGTGCACCATGTAAATTGCTTGAATTATTGCTTTTAAATTGTCGTGCCAGATGTTTTGTCGAATGGGGGAGTCCAAGCCCATGAAATCATTTGTTTGACCCTGACGAGGGACCATGCCAGAAGAAAAAAAACAGACTGAAATAGCGCAAGAACCTGTTGAGACACCAAACACTCAAAAGGAAACGTCCCAGAAGCCGCAGCCAAGGCGTCGTTCCAGCGATTTTGTGTCGCCGGGATTAGTTGACTATGAGCCCCCGGTGTTGCGTTGTCTCTCCCTGGTTGCGGGCCTGCTCGGCAGACCGGTTTCCACCGTTGCCCTTAAAGCGGGTATGCCGCAGGGTCGGGAGCAGCCGCCGCTTGCTGTTTGTGTCAGGGCGGCAGAGCAGGTCGGCTTGACCGTCCGCACCTTCCACAAGCCACAGATCCGGAATATTTCATCCTTGATCATGCCCTGCATCCTGGTGTTGCAGAATGATCAGTCGTGCATCCTTACAGCTGTAAAGGATGATCAGGCCGAAGTGATCTTCCCCCAGGGCGGGGGTACTGCCAAGCGTATTCTCTTGGAACAACTGCAGGCGCAGTACTCCGGTTATGTTCTGCTGGTAAACCCGGAAGGCAAACTTGATAAGAGGGCCAGCGAACTCAGGCTGGTCGACACCCGGGAATGGTTCTGGGGGACCATCTTTAAGTTTTTCCCGATCTACAAGCATGTGCTGCTGGCGACGGTGATGGTTAATATCCTGGCCCTGGCCAGCCCCTTGTTCATTATGAATGTCTATGATCGGGTTGTGCCAAACAGCGCCTTCGATACCCTCTGGGCATTAGCCATCGGGGTTTTTATCGCCTACCTGTTTGATTTCCTGCTTCGTAACCTGCGGGGGTATTTCGCTGATGTTGCCGGTAAGAACGCCGACGTCATTATCGCCAGCAAGCTGATGCAGCAGATGACGGCGATGCGCTTTGATCATAAACCTGAGTCCGCAGGAACCCTTGCAAACAACCTGCGTGAGTTCGAATCTCTGCGGGAGTTCTTCAGCTCCACGACCCTGATGGCTCTGGTCGACTTGCCTTTCATCTTCCTCTTTGTTGGCTTGATCTCGTATATCGCCGGACCTCTCGCCTATGCACCACCTGTCTCTTATACACATCT
>JAAXQF010000347.1 GCA_012974435.1 Desulfuromonadales bacterium
GGATGGAAACGATCAAGACGAGCATGGCCGAAGGCCAGATCCAGAAGCGCTGGGAAGAAGTGATCGGCCTGAACGCAAAGTCAACCAGCAGGGCTCGCGCACTTTCCAATTTCTCCATCTCCTTTTCGCAATGGTCTGCCCAGTTGGTGAGCGTAGCGATTATCATCGGCGGTGTTTACCTGATTTCAGAGGGTGAGTTGACCCTGGGTGGCCTGATTGCCTGTAACATCCTGGTTGGTCGAGCGATGGCTCCGCTCGGTGCCGTGGCCGCTATGTTGACCAGGTTACAGCAATCACGTATGGCGCTGAAATCACTCGATCTTCTGATGAAACAACCGAATGAGAGACCCGTTGATAACGAGTTTATCCAGGCAAAGAACCTGCAGGCATCTATGAGCTTTGAAAATGTGCATTTCCAATATCCTAACAGCCAACTGCCGGCTCTGGATGGTGTCTCTCTGCATATCAAACCGGGAGAGAAGGTCGCGGTCCTTGGCCGAACCGGCTCGGGGAAAAGTACTCTGGGAAGACTCTGCATGGGACTATATGAACCGCAGAAGGGTGCCGTAAAACTTGATGGCATTGACCTGCGGCAAATGCACGTCGCTGATTTGCGCAGTCATATCGGCTACGTAAGCCAGGACAACTATCTCTTCTACGGCAGTATCCGTGACAATATCGCCTTCGGTGCTCCTTATGTTGACGGCCCGGCGATCCTGAGCGCTGCCAATCTTGCGGGCGTAACGGATTTTGTTAAAGGCCACCCTGCCGGTTTTGACTGGCAGGTCGGTGAGCGAGGTATGAACCTTTCTGGTGGTCAGCGCCAGGCGGTCACCATTGCTCGGGCTTTGCTCCTTGATCCAGACATTCTGATTCTGGATGAACCGACCAGCGCTATGGATAACAACGCCGAGATGCTGTTGCGACAACGGATGAAAGAAAGCCTGTCAGACAAAACGCTGTTGTTATTCACGCACCGCACCAGCTTGCTGGAGTTGGTCGAGCGTGTGGTTATTATGGAGGCCGGTAAAATTGTTGCCGATGGTCCGAAGGCGGATGTCCTGAAAGCACTTAAGAGCGGCGCTGTCGGCGCTGCGAAACGATAGAGTTTGCCATTATGTCAAAACGTGAAGAGATAAAAGAAGCGTTTGAACGCCGGGAAAGGCAGGGCTTGCTGAGTGCTTTCAGAGAGGAAGAAGACCTGCATTTCATGAGCGAAGTTGATGCGGCCATTCATCGTAAGGGCAGTTCGATTGCCTTTGTTCTTACCCTGGTGATCGCCCTGTTGATGGTTACTTTTGTGGTGTGGGCACATTTTACGGTGTTGGACGAGGTGACCCGTGGCATGGGCTCGGTGATCCCTTCCCAGAAGGTGCAGATGATCCAGAATCTGGAGGGCGGTATCCTACAGGAAATATCGGTCGAGGAAAATCAGATCGTCAATAAAGGCGACATCCTGATCCGTATCGATAACGCACTGGCAGCAAGTCAGTACCGGGATGCTTTTACCAAGGCGGCTGAGCATGAAGCGGCCATCTTACGCTTAAATGCGGAGATAGCCGGCAAATCAAAGCTCGTTTTCCCCGAAACATTTAAGGGCGCAGATCTGCAAGTTATGAGGGACCAACAGGCGATTTTCCGGGCACGAAACGAGCTGTTGCAGGCGGAACTCAACGTCCTACGCTCTCAGCACAGCCAGAAGCAGCAGGAAATCGCGGAAATGAAAAGCCGCAAGGCTCAGCTTGAGGAGGGTATTGGACTGGCAAAGCAGCAACGTGATATAGCCAAGCCGCTGGTTGATCAGGGTGTCTATGCACGTGTTGATTACCTTGCCCTGGAACGTGATATCTCTTCGTTGCAGGGTGATATTGACGCCTTGCGCCTGGCGATCCCGCGGATCAGGCAGGCCGCCAACGAGGCGAGTCGCCGCATTGAGCAACGGCGTGCGGAGGTCAAGACTCAAGCTCTGGATGAAATGAACAGTCGGCGTGGAGAATTGAAGTCCCTGCAACAGATTATGTCAGCCGGAGAAGACCGTGTCACACGCACCGATGTGCGCTCACCTGTCCGCGGTACGATCAAGCAGATCAACTTGAATACGATCGGTGGCGTGGTTCGCCCCGGCGAATCGATCCTGGAGATCGTGCCACTGGATGATACCCTGTTGATCGAGGCACGTATTCGTCCAGCCGACATCGCATTCCTGCATCCTGGGCAGAAGGCCATGATCAAGATTACGGCTTATGATTTCGCCATCTTCGGTGGTCTGGATGGCATCCTGGAGGCGATCAGCGCCGATACGATCGAGGATGATGATGGCGAGAGCTTTTACAAGGTCAAATTGAGGACCCAGAAAAATGCCATTGCTTATCGGGGTGAAGAATTGCCCATTATGCCGGGAATGACAGCCAGTATCGATATCCTCACCGGTAAGAAGTCTGTGCTGGCTTACCTTCTGAAACCAATTTTGCGCGCCAAGCAGAACGCTCTGCGGGAACGTTAATCGGAACTGTGAATATGCCGAAACTGCGCTGTTTTCTTTTCATTCTGGCCATAAGCCTCCTGGTAGGACTCTGGGGCTGTGGGTCCAAGGCTTCAGCAAAGCCTACAACTGGCACTGCCGCAGCGATCAAACCCGGCAAAGGTTTGTTCCGCAGTCATGAGTTTCGCAGCACCTTGAAAGCCCTGCCTAACTGGACGCGGGTCATGGGCAAGGCAGAAAAACAGACCGACACCTTTTATGCTTGCAATGCAAGCGCAGGGGCCTGCTCTTCAGCGGCATTGAGCTGGCAGAAGATTATCAAGCAGAGCCAGGGTCTTGCACCCATGGCTCAACTCAAGTCGGTCAACACGTATTTCAACCGTTGGCCATACGGGCTTGATATCGATATTTACGGAGTCAGTGATTACTGGGCGACACCCGGTGAGTTTCTCAAGCTCTCCGGGGACTGTGAGGATTACAGCATTACCAAATATTATGCCCTGCGTAAGCTCGGGTTCTCAGTTAAGAACCTGCGCATCGTTCTTTTGAAAGACACTATCCGTAACATCTCCCATGCGGTATTGGCGGTGAAGATGGATAATGAATCATACATTCTTGATAATGTGTCCGATCTGTTGCTCTCGCATCTTAAGTACGAACACTATGTTCCGCAATATTCTGTCAACGAGTTTTACCGGTGGGCCCATGTGTCGCCAGGCGCGTTACGTTAGGTAGGCTTGTCATTTGATTTAAAGATAAAGGAGAAGCAAGTAATGCACGCAAAGGATACGAAACTGACGATTTCCGCTCCGACAGCGCCCCGGGAGTACCCGACCGCGTCGAGGAAGAAGGTGTTTTGGTTCGCTCTTGGCATTATTATTCTGGTCGTGATCGCTGCCACTGTCTGGGTCGCTTGGGGGATTCAGTTGAGAGAGCGGGAGTTCGAGGCGAATCTGCAGAAACGGCTGCAACTGATGGCTTTTTCGCAAGTTCAGTTGACAGATGCTTTACTGGAAACTGCCGTGTCGCAGGCCAATCGTGTGATCAACTCGGACCTGTTTAAACTGTATGCCGCAGAAGTTCATCTGGTTGAGGATGATGTCTCGAGGCTGGTGTCAGGGCCTCTGCCGGGGCAAGCTGACGGCGATGAAGGCTTGGCCCAGCTCTCTGCGCAATTGCCGATGATGCAGAGCCTGCTCATCGAATTTACCAGAATCACAGGTTATACGGGAGGGCGTGTTGTTAACCGGAGTGGTACCGTTTACATCGCGACCGATGCAACGACGACACCGTTGCGGGTTGACCAGATGGGTTTCGTCAATGAAGTTTTAAAGAGCCAGAAAGTCAAGTTTGCGCCAATGCAAAACACACCTGTCGGGTTGGTCCTGGAATCTTTCCTGCCCATTTTTCCACCTGAAGCGAGCGGTCTTGATCCGAGCCCTGTTGCGGTTCTGATGCTGACCAAGGTCGTCGGTGAGCGGATCAACGAGATGCATACCAACAGTTTGCTGGAGAAGGGTGAGAGGGCCCGCTTGCTGCAGGCGGTTGACGACGGTTACGAAGAGATTGTGCCTTGGCTTCCCGGTAAATTGCAGAAGATTACCACACCTTTGGCCCTTGGCCAGGCAGAGACGCTGCCCTTTGCCGTTCGCTCTTCTATGGCCGGTGGGACTCAAGTTTACTCGTTGGCTCTCCCTATTTCAGATGCTGATATCTGGATCCTGGTCGAAGCTGATTATGATGTGGCGCGCGAAGCCTTACGCGGGCAACAGAAGACCCTGTTGAGTATCGCCGCACTCTTGATCATCTCCTTTGTCGTTACTTTTGGCGCAGTGTGGGCTTTGTTGATCAGTAACCAGGAGCACAAAGCCGCCAAGCATTTCGAAAGCCTGGCCGAAGAAATTGAAAAACAGCGCCAGCTTTTGGACCGGATCAACAATTCGATCTCTGACTACATTGTCATGAAAGATCTGCAGGGGAAGTATCTTTACGTTAACCCGGCTTTTGCAGAGGCTCTTGGCCGTGATCCGGAAGATATGATCGGTCTCGATAATGAGGCGGTCTTCGGCTATGACACGGCCCGACGACTTGAAAACTCGGATCAGCAGGTCCTCGCCAGTGGTGCAACGGTCACATTGAACGAACAGGTCTACCTGCAATCGAAGCCGCATCACCTGCAAATCTCAAAATCCGCACTCAAGGATATTGATGGCAGGTCTTCCGGAGTCGTCTCGGTTATTCGTGATGTCACGGAAATGGTTGAAGTGCAGAGGCGGCAGGAACAGGCGACAGCGAAAACCGTAGAAGCCCTGGTACGAGCCATAGAATTGACCGACCCCTATCTGGGTGGCCATTCCCGTTTGATGAGAAGTCTCAGTGTTGAGGTCGCCAAGGCGATGAATGCCAGCGATGTTGATATTGCCACGGTTGATACGGCAGCCAACCTCTCCCAGGTCGGTAAGCTGTTTGTCGATCGTGACCTGCTCTTCAAGGCAGAGGCTCTGACCGCTGAAGAAAAATTTGAGTTGGAGCAGCACACTGAGCATGCCGCTAAAGTTTTGCAGGA
This sequence comes from Desulfuromonadales bacterium, assembly GCA_012974435.1. GTDB lineage: Bacteria > Desulfobacterota > Desulfuromonadia > Desulfuromonadales > BM103 > M0040. Next base: position 5,049 of record JAAXQF010000347.1, read on the forward strand.
TATCGATTTCGGCTTACCTGTCTTCGATGCCGTTTACCAGATGAATGAAACCCTCAATGGCAAGGGTTATCCGAAGGGCTTGAAGGGAGATGAAATAGGTTTGCCTGCGCGGATTCTTGCTGTTGTGAATAGCTTTTGTGCCATGGTTGGGCCCCGTGCTTATCGGGCGGCTCGTTCAACCGATGAAACGCTGGAGATTATCAAGGCTGGCGATGGTGCTTACGACCAGCGCGTTGTTACCGCTCTTAAGGAAGTTGTGCAATCGGCAATCGGTGAAAAACTGCTGGATAAGCGCTCTCAGGATTGAGAAAAGCTCCTTCCTCTTCACTCCTTAGCTCGTGGTGCCCGGCCATCCTTTTAATGTGGCCGGGCGCTCTCTTCCCATGACATGCCAATCGTGTATATAATCAACTGATAAACTTTTAACTGTTGGAGCCCTTATGAATAACTTTAGTCTGGCCGTTCGCCAGACCATTGGCGAGGACCTGAAGAGTGAGGACGTCCAGACGATCCAGGTCAATCTCGGTTTGCTCTGCAATTTGAGCTGCCGTCATTGTCACGTCGAAGCGAATCCAAAACGTACCGAGGTCATGACCTGGGAGACGATGCAAAGTGTGTTACGCCTTGCGAAAGCGCTGCCGAAAGCTCGGGTTGATCTCACCGGGGGAGCCCCTGAGCTTAACCCTTTCTTTAAAGATTTTGTCTCCGCTCTCAGGGACAGTGGTCACCAGGTGTTGGTGCGCACCAACCTGACCGTTTTCTTTGAAGCCGGACAGGCCGATACGCCAGAATTTCTGGCCAGCCAGGGTGTTCATCTGGTGGCTTCTCTGCCCTGCTATCTAGACGATAATGTCGACAAGCAGAGGGGTGGTGGCGTCTACAAACGGAGTGTCGCGGCTCTACGCCGGCTGAATTCTCTCGGCTATGGGCGTCAACCGGAGTTACCGTTGAGTCTTGTTTATAACCCCGGCGGCGCTTTTCTCCCGCCGGATCAGGCAACATTGGAAGATGCTTACCGCAAAGAGCTCAAAGAGCGTTTCGAGGTGGAGTTCAGCAGCCTTCTGACTATTACCAATATGCCGATGGGACGCTTCCTGAACGATCTGCAGCGTGATGGCGAGGCAGAAAGTTACAAATCTCTGCTTGAGGACAACTTTAACCAGGCAACTCTGGAAGGGCTGATGTGTCGTCATCAGATCTGTGTCGCATGGGATGGCTTGCTTTCCGATTGTGACTTCAACAGCGCTCTGGGGTTCTCTCTCGACGAGGGTTTGCCGAAGCATATCGACGACCTTGACCCTGAACAGTTGCAGGGGCGTACCATCGTAACCGGTGAGCATTGTTTCGGTTGCACCGCCGGCTGTGGTTCCTCCTGTGGTGGTGCTCTGGTCGCATAAGCTGTAGAGCGTACCAATGTAACAAGAAAGGTCTTCCGAAAACTCCGGAAGGCCTTTCTTGTCTCTCTCGAGGGTACCTGTCATGCAACAAGATTGACAGTCAGGTTAAGAGTGATTAGGATGCTGAAACCTGCCATGAACAAACACTTTTTCGCCATACTCCTC
>JAAXQF010000003.1 GCA_012974435.1 Desulfuromonadales bacterium
TTCCAGCTTCGAGAACAATCAGGTCGGCATCGCCAATGAAATGAAATCCGGTCCGGAAATCCGTGGCAACAGCTTTATCAACCAATCGCGCTCAGCGATCCTGGCTTCTCACAACAGTAAGGGCGCGATTGCCGAAAATAAATTTGAGAAAAACAAGCAGGCGGTTACCTTGTTGCAGAACTATCCGGATCGTATCAGTCAGAACATCTTCATTGAGAATGAAGTAGGGGTTTACTGCAGCCAAACTAAAAGCAGCCCGTTGATCGAAGACAACCTCTTCGAGCGCAACCAGTATGGAGTGTTGAATTTCTCCTTCTCGTACCCAGTGATCAAAAATAACCGCTTCATCGACAACAAGACTGCCGTACACAACGATCAGTACGGGTCTCCTGTGGTTGAGAACAACCTGTTTCGCAATAACGAAATGGCTCTTTATAATTATCGCAAATCCAATCCCCAAGTGCGTTTGAACAGTTTTGAACAGAATGCTCTGGCGCTCTACTGTGATTTTTCAGCTTATCCTGAAGTTAAAGAGAATAATTTCCTGGGTAATGTTATTGGCGTTAAACTCGGCATTTATCAGAGTGCAGACTGGGAGCGTCGTTCCGGCTCAAAAAAAATCATGCAAAAAGAATCGGCCTCGCGTAGAAGTCAGAACCCGTTGCTCGCCAATGCTCCAGAAACCTTCAGTGACTTCGTTGATGTGAGCGGCAACTGGTGGGGTGATGATACGGCGCAGTTGGCCAAGGTCGGGGAGGGCAACAGCCCCCTGTTTTACGATCGACATGACGAGCCTGAGGTTACTTACAAGAATTATGGGCCAGGTGTCTATAAGCTTGATCGAGTGCATTTTTCACCCTGGCTGGATGCGCCGGTGAAAGGTGTCGGACCTGTGGAACCGAAATGAGACGGATCACCTTTCTGATACTCCTGATGGCAATGCCCTCTCTGCTTTTTGCGGCAATGATTGAAGGTCGTGTCGTTAGTGGTGATGAGTCGCTCGCCGGGGTTGTGGTGACAGCTCACGCTTCACTCGATTTCACGACCGAGCCGATCGCCCGCTCGACGGCCAGTGACAGCGATGGCCTTTATCAGATGGAATTGCCGGCCGGCACTTACGGCCTCTTTGGCTGGAATGATGATCGTAGCCGGTTCGCTTTTTGTGGCCGCAATCCGGTTAACCTGACGGAAGGATCGACCTGGGTTGGCCTGCAGTCTGTTCCGGTCGCAACGTCAGAGGTTGATGCTTATGATGATGACTACAGCGCAGCTATAGAAGGTCAGGTCCTGCATGAAGCCTTGCCGCTGGAAGGGGCTTACGTTTATCTCTACCTGGATGTTGCTGAAGATCTTAAGGGCCAGGGCTACCGGCTCTCCATGCCAACGGAGCCGGACGGCTATTTCCGCTTTGATGGCTTGCCGGAGAGCGATTATTATCTTGTTGTGCGGCATCGTCAAAACGGCCAGCGGGTCGGGCCGGTGCAGGAAGGTGACTCGTTTGGCCTGTTCCCGGGCAATCCTTTAACCGCAACGTCAGGGCAGGTGCAACAGGTCAAGCTGCACAGCGTTGCCAAGCTCAAAGATGCCAGTGAAAGTGAAACCTTCGGGCGAGCTACGGGCCCGGTTTTACGGGGGACAGTCGTGGATACTTCGGGGCAGGGCGTTGCCAGCGTACACGTATTCGCTTATGTTGACCGGGTCATTGGTCATCAGAGACCTGCAGCTATTTCGACGCCAACGGCTGCTGACGGCGGTTTTGTCGTCAACCTGCCGGAGCCTGGCACTTACTATGTTGGAGCACGAGAAGCTTACGGTGATTCTCCTGCACCGGGAGAACTCTTCGGTATGTATGAAGAGAGTGCTGATCATGGCTTGACCCTTAAGAAGGGCCAAAACCTTGACGAGCTTCGCATTGTCGTCGAACCGGTCGCTATTTTTTAGATTCTGCTTTGCTTTGTTTGAGGCCGTTGAGGTCACCAGCAAAAGACTGGAGCCACAGAGTCACAGAGCGCACAGAGAGAAGCAAAATATTATTCACAAAAGCTTTTTTCTCTGTGTCCTCTGTGACTCTGTGGTGAGGTTTTAACTTTTATAAATCATGGAATGGAAGGTATTAGGCGATATGGAAGAAAAGAAGCAGAAAGAAGTGAAACTGGAGATTCAGCTTGATGAAGAGATGGCCCAGGGGGCTTATGTAAACCTGGCGGTCGTTAATCACAACGATTCGGAATTTGTGGTCGACCTGATCTTTGTTCAGCCACAGACGCCTCGTGCAAAGGTTCGTTCCAGGGTGATCCTTTCTCCTCAACACGCCAAGCGTTTTGTCGCTGCGTTGCAGGAGAATATTAACCGCTACGAAAAGAACTTTGGCGAGATTACGCCAGTCCAGCAGCCTGCTGCTGATGCGGGCCATTACCATTAGGCTATCGTGATCTCCTTCCTCCGCATACGTCTGGCGCTTGTTGCCGCAGTCTTGTGTCTGCTCAGCAGTTGCACTTTGGGGGCACCTGCCCTTACACTGGAAGATGGTGTCATCGAAGGCAAGGTGGTCTGGAGTGGTGAGGTCCATATCGATGGCATCGTGACAGTCAAAAAGACCGGTCACCTGACTATCGAGCCAGGGACACGGGTTCTTTTTGAGCCGAGAGATAAAGATGGTGACGGCATCGGCGATGCTGAATTGCTGGTTGAAGGAGCTTTGATTGCGCGCGGGACAGAAGCCGCTCCGATTGTCTTTACCAGTGCTGCCGGGCAGCCGAAGGCGTCTGACTGGAAATACCTCTACCTTGATTTTGCCCGTGAGGCTGAACTTGATTATGTGATTTCCGAATACGCCTACAGCGGATTGCAGATACACTTCTGCCGGGCTCGGGTGACCAATTCGATCTTCCGTTACAACGTCGACGGTTTGAGGTTTTCAACGGTTAGCCTGTACGCTGCCGGAAATCGCATGTACGGAAATCGCCATGGACTGCGTTATGAAGAACGTGGCAGTGAGGCCAGGTTGCACCACAATGATATCCGCGATAACGAGATCGGTATCTTTGCCGTAACACGATCTGAAGACAAGGCACGCATTGAACAGAACAATATAACCAATAACAGCCAATATAATGTCAAGCTGGGTTGGCAGCAGCCGGGCGATGTGACCCTGCCGAACAACTGGTGGGGGATGTCAGATCCCGTGGCGATACAGAAAACATTTTTTGATCGGCAATTTGATGACAGTCTAGGGGCGGTAAATGCCCCGCAAGCTTTGACCAAAGCGGTCAAATTGAGTGACTGGCAAAAATATGAAGGAGCTACACCATGAACACGATTCGTATCTTTTTTAACGCACTGTTGGTTGTCCTGATCATCACGGGGCTCACCGTCTCTTCTGCACAGGCTTGTGTCGGAAAAACCCTGGTGGTGGGTGCTTTGGACAATCCGCAACAGCAGGTTCTGGCAGAGATGCTCTCGGTTCTGATCGGTGAGCGGACCGGCACAACCGTCAAGGTGGTTTCGGTTGCAGGGCACGCTGAGGCACACGATGCCATGATCCGGGCTGAAATGGACATGTATGTCGAGTACACGGGGGTGGGGCAGGTTATCATCCTCAAGGAGCAGCCGATCGCTGATTCTGATGAGCTCTATAAGGCGGTCAAGGAACGTTACAATCAGGACCTGAACCTGATTTGGCTGAAGCCTTTCGGTTTCTCTGACGAACGTTATGCGCCGGAAGGGACTGTGGCCGTTGCTGCTCCTGTTGTGCGTAAGGATACCCTGAAGAAATTCCCGGCCCTGGCTCGCTTGATCAATAAACTGGGCGGATCGATCGACGACTCGACCATGAAAGAGCTGGAAACGGCGAGTGCTGCCGGGAACTCCCGTGATGTGGCACGCAAGTTTTTGAAAGAAAAACGATTCATCTAACCAAAAAACAATCAGCCACAGAGACACGGAGACACAGAGAAAAGATTAACCGCTAAGGATGTTTTTAGATTTCCTCTGTGCCTCCGTGTCTCTGTGGCAAAGTGATTGTGGGTTTGTTTAATAAAGTGAAAACGATGACTGGAATTGATCGCAGAACTTTTATCCGTCAGAGTATTCGAACCGCCGTGGCGACTTCCGCCGTGGGGTGTCTCCCTGCGCTCGATATCCTGGCGTTGCCTGCCCTTGCTGCCGATTCTCCTCCACTTGCCGTGCGTAAAGGGAAGAATGTTAAGAAGTTGGTTCAGGAGACGATCGGCGCGTTAGGTGGCATCGAGCAGTTTGTTAAACCGGGCGAGGTGGTTGTGGTCAAACCCAACATCGGTTGGGATCGCACGGTGGAACTGGCAGCCAACACTCACCCCGAGGTTGTGACGACGCTGGTGGAACTCTGCCTTGATGCCGGGGCGAAACAGGTCCGCATCTTCGACCGAACCTGCAATGATGAGCGACGTTGCTATACCCAGAGCGGCATTCGTTCAGCTGTTGAAGGCCTTAAGTCGGATCGTGTCAGCCTCGAATACATGGATCGGCGTGCTTACAAAGAACTGGCGATCAAGGGCGGTAAGGCTTTTGATCGTTGGGAGTTCTATATGCCGGTGATCGAGGCCGATCGCCTGATCAACGTACCGATCGCCAAGCATCATTCGATTTCGAAGCTGACTCTCGGTATGAAGAACCTGATGGGCGTGATCGGCGGAAACCGGGGGCGATTACATCATCAGATCGCCGAATCTCTTGCCGATATCGCCTCTGTTATTCATACCGATCTCACGGTGATTGATGCGACCCGGATCCTGGTCGCCAACGGCCCACAGGGCGGACGAACCGAGGATGTTCGCAATACCGAAACCTTGATTGCATCGCCAGACATGGTCGCCGCCGATGCCTATGCCACCACCTTGTTCGGGTTCAAACCGGAAGATGTGTCGACGGTTGTGGCTGCGGCACAAAGAGGTTTGGGTGTTATGGACCTCAAACAGGTTCGCATGGTTTGAAAAACTCCTCCTGGACATACGCCCGCAAAATCAGCCAGAGCTTCTGCCTGGCGGTTTTTCTGTGGCTGTTTTTGCAGACGGAATATCGTGGCATCGACCAACTGCCCTATCCGGTCAGCCTGCTGTTTCGCATTGACCCTCTCGCCGCTCTCGCTGACTTTCTCGCACCCGGGCCCTTCGGTTGGCAGGTTCTCTGGCCCGCTCTTCTGATCCTTCTGGGAACTGTTCTTTTCGGCCGGTTTTTCTGTGGCTGGATTTGTCCGCTTGGCAGCACGCTTGATGGCCTCGGCAAGGTCATCGGCCGCGGTCGCCGAACCTTTTCACCCGGCTGGCGACGGGTCAAATACTACCTGCTGATCGGTATGGGTACCGCAACCCTTTTCGGAGTGCAGCTCCTGGGGCTCTTCGATCCACTCTCCATCTTTCTTCGTTCGCTGACCCTCGCTGTTTATCCTGCTTATAATTACGGGCTGAACAGGGTTTTTGATTTTTTCTACGAGCACGATGTGCCGTTGCTCTCGGCCACCGCTAAAGACTCTTATCCCTTCTTCCGCGATAACCTGATGGCTTTTCACCAGCCGATCTTTGCGCTCGGCCTGTTCACCCTGATGATTTTTCTGACCATCCTGTTGTTAGAGAAGGTCGAGCATCGTTTCTGGTGCAAGAACCTTTGTCCGCTTGGCGGCCTGCTCGGTCTTTGTTCGCGCTACGCGATTTTACAACGGACCCCGCAAAAACTTTGTGCTGACTGTAAGGCCTGCGACAGCCTCTGTCGCTCAGGGGCCGTGCGTAGCTCGGGACATATGCGTAGCGAGTGTTTGCTGTGCATGGATTGCACCGGCTTCTGCCCGGAAGAGCGGGTACGGTTTGGCTTAAGGACCGGTTCCGATAATTACGTCGGAGTTGATCTGCAGCGCCGGGGTGTCCTCACCGCCATGGCCAGTGGCGTCATGATGGCACCGGCCGTGCGCATTGGTCCGGTCACTCATGAGCAGAACCCTTACCTGATACGTCCACCGGGAGCCGTTGCCGAGAGTGAATTCCTGCAACGCTGCGTACGCTGTGCCGAATGTATGAAAGTCTGTATCGGGCGCACCCTGCAGCCTGCGCTGCTTCAAGCTGGCCCGGTTGGCCTGTGGACGCCTCTGGTGATGCCCCGCATTGGCTACTGTGAATACAACTGTACCCTTTGCGGACAGGTCTGCCCGACTGGAGCGATCGCACCTTTAAAGCTGCCAGAAAAGAAGAAAAACGTGATCGGTCTGGCCGTTATCAAAAAAGACCGCTGCCTGCCTTTCGCCAAGGGCGTTGAATGCCTGGTTTGTGAGGAGCATTGCCCGACCGGAGAAAAAGCGATCGTCATGGAGGAGAAAGAGGTGTTGGTCGATGGTGAAATGCGCCGCCTCAAGTTCCCCAAGGTCATCGACAAACTCTGTATCGGTTGCGGAATCTGTGAAACCAAATGTCCGGTAGAAGGGGCCAGTGCTGTTCGTATCATTAACGAGGGTGAGAGTCGTCGCAAGCGTTCTGAACTTCTCGCCGGGCCCTATGGTTGATATGTCTCTCTTCCTGAAATTCCTTCTCCTGTTACTCTTTGTTCCAGCCGTTTCGCTGGCTGCTGATGTTATCGAGCTTGGCAGCTTTTCCACTTCAGGGCTGTCCGATTGGTCTGAAAAGAGTTTCCAGGGGACGACAGAGTACCGGATTGTTGAAGAAGAAGGTCAGGAGGTCCTGTTCGCCAGGAGTGAGAAGGCGGCCTCAGGCTTGGTCTTTGAAACAGATTATGACCCGCAGCAGTTTCCGATTTTGAGCTGGCGCTGGAAAATCAGCGATACGATCAGTAAGGGGGATAGTCGTAGCAAGGCCAGAGATGATTACGCGGCTCGTATTTATGTTGTCTTTCCTCACTGGTTTTTCCTGAAGACAAAAACCCTGAACTATATCTGGGCGAATCAATTACC
>JAAXQF010000004.1 GCA_012974435.1 Desulfuromonadales bacterium
ATATCATGAACTTGGCAAGTTGCCGGAACCTGAATATCTTCACAGGTTCTGCTGACGAGCCGGAAAAATAACGGGATATAGTCTTCATCTTAGTTGATCTGGCTGTTTTTTTATACAACAAGTTCTTTTAGGAAGAGGGGTAATGATGAAGCGAGTTTTGATTGTATCGGGACTTTTCCCGCCAGCGGGAGGTCCTGGTGCTAAGAGGATATTGCAATTTGTAAGAAACCTGCTGCCGCTAGGATGGGATCCTGTTGTCCTTACTCATCGAGAAAATTTTATGGGATATGATGAGGAAAGCCTAAAGCAGATTCCTCATGGTATCATGGTTTGTCGTACTAGGTCTTTTGAGCAATATTTTCGAACTAAGCCTCGGTATGCCGATGAAGGCCATGGTGACATCAAGAATCATGCGTTCTGGAACTTGCGAGAGAGCCTTTTTGTTCGGTTTATTAAAAATACTGTTGGCGCTCCTGACACTGGATTGTTGTGGGGGCCTTTCGCTCTTTTCTCAGCAGTGAAAATTTTTATCAAAGCTCCTTTCGATGTTGTCTTTGTCACGGGTCCTCCGTTTTCCTCATTCCTGATAGGACTTGGAATAAAATTTATAACAAGGCAACCGCTGGTGTTGGATTTTAGAGATGCATGGTCTGCAAACCCTACATTAATCGATGGGGACAAAATCAAGGTAAGACTTCATAAATTTTATGAAAAAATTTCGGTGCGTTTTGCGGACTTTGTTTTAGCGAATACCGAAGGGGTATATGAGGACTTTTTGAAAAGATACCCGTTTCAGGATAAATCCAAATTTGTCGTAATTTCAAATGGCTTTGACGAAGAGGATATCGTTGCACTTAAAAATTTAGAGTTAGGGCTTAATCCCTCCAAATTTAAAATTGTACATACTGGATCTCTTGGTGGAATTCGAAATCCAAAATTGTTTTTGAAAGCAATTAGCGAACTGATCGATGAGAAAAAAATCTCCCCTGAATTGATAGAGATTCACTTGGTAGGATTAATGTCAGATTTTGAAGACGGCCATTCGATAGTGACATATGTAGACGAATTTCGTCTTACAGATCAAATCTTTCTAAAGGGCTTCGTTCCAAGAGAGGATGCATTCCGTTATGATTTTGAGGCTGATGTCTTGCTGCTGGTCATCGGTGTCACCAATAAGCAGGGTTTGTCGACTTATGGTCTCTCTGGCAAGGTGTTCGATTATGTAATAACTGGAAAACCAATACTTGCACTTGCACAAGAGGATGGGATGACTTACCGACTTTTGAGGAAAAATAATATTGGAGTTATCGCCAATCCGTGCGATTTAAAGGACATAAAGGGGAAAGTTCTTGAGCTGTATAATGCTTGGTTGAGGGGAGAACTTCAGAGCAATTATCATCCATCGGTTTTGGAGTCACACAATATGAAGACTCTTACCGTTAAGCTGGGTAGTGTTTTCGACTCGGCAATTGAGGGAATGTCAAACAGCATGCAAAAATGACCCACTTGCGGGATTAATCGGCGTCCAAAATTGACCCACCTCAGCACATGCTTCAATCTCTCTGAATTTTCCAGAGAGAGGAGCTTCTTTAGGGAGATGCTGATCGTGGAAACCATCCGTAAAATTCGCTTTGCTTACCATCGAGATAAAAGGTCCATTCGCCAGATTGCCCGGGATATGAACCTGTCGCACAATACCGTTCGGTCGATCCTTCGTTCAGATGTGACGGAACTGCACTGTGAGCGAAAAACCCAACCCCGCCCCAAGCTTGAGACCTTCAAGGAGCATCTGAACTCGGCCCTCAAAGAGGATCAGGGCAAGCCACCGAAGCATCGGCGCAGTGCTCAGTTGCTGTTTGAGATGTTGCAGCGCGAGGGCTTCACCGGCGGGTACGACACGGTCCGACGATTCGTAAAAAAATGGCGTCAGCAGGATATAGGCGTAAGCAAGGCCTTTGTGCCGCTGGTGTATGCGCCGGGCGAGGCGTTTCAGTTCGACTGGGGCTATGAGCAGATCGAGCTGGGAGGTGCGAACGTCAAGATCAAGGTGGCCCACTTCTGCCTCTGCCACAGCCGCCAGCCCTTTTGCGTCGCCTATCTGCGCGAGAGCCAAGAGATGGTTCTTGATGCCCATGTGCGGGCCTTCCAGTTCTTTGGTGGGGCCTGTCGCAGGGGGATCTATGACAACCTCAAGACGGTGGTCAGCAAGGTACTGATGGGTAAAGAGCGGGTCTTCAATCGACGCTTCTTAACCCTCGCCTCCCACTACTTGTTCGAGCCGGTCGCCTGTACCCCGGCGGCGGGTTGGGAGAAGGGGCAGATTGAACGACAGGTCGGGATTGTCCGGCAGCGCCTGTTCGCCAAGCGTCGCAAGTTTTCTGGTCTGGATGAGCTGAACCAGTGGTTGCAAGACGAATGTCGAGCCTTGACTGCGACAAAGAAACATCCTGACTACCCGGAACAGACGGTCGCCGAAGTTGCGCTCAAAGAACAGCAATCGCTAGTTCCTATTCCGGGCCACTTCGATGCCTATCAGGAGAGCACGGCCAAGGTGTCACGGACCTCCCTGGTCAGCTTCGATCGCAACAGCTACAGCGTTCAGGCGACTGCGGTCAGTAAGACCGTGAGCATCCGTGCCTATGCCGATCGGCTCACCTTCGTTTATGGCGGGCAGTTGATCGGCCAGTACCATCGTCAGTTTGGGCGCGACAAAACCAGCTATGAGCCTTGGCACTATCTCGATGTCCTCAAGCGCAAACCTAGCGTACTGCGTAATGGCGCACCCTTTCAGGACTGGAGCCTGCCGGAGGCTCTACAGCAGGCCCGTGAACGGATCGGTTCCGGTTCTGATGGTGATCGGCAATTTGTCGGTATTCTTGCGGCGGAGCCTGTCCATGGCCTGACATCGGTAGCAAACGCGTGTGCCGAGGCGCTTGCCAGCAAGACGGTCAGTCGCGATCTGGTCCTGAATATCCTCTCCCGTGCCGGTGAACAGCCGATTGTGATGAATTGCCAGACGGACCATCTGCCGAAATTGAAGCTGCTGCCACAGGCCGATTGCAGGCGCTATGATCGACTGCTGGTTGGAGGTGGTCATGCTTCGTGAACAACTGCTGGGAGCAATGGGTAGCCTGAAGCTGCACGGCATGAAGAGTGTCTTTGACGAGGTTCTGGTCACCGGCACTAGGCAGCGGTCCACCCCGGAGAAGATCCTGCTGGAACTGTTACATGCGGAGCAGGCCGAGCGGGAAGCCAAGAGTATCCGCTACCGCCTCGGGCAGGCCCGGTTCCCCTTCGCCAAGGATCTGGATCAATTCGACTTCAGCGCATCACCGGTCAATGAGATGCAGGTGCGCAGTCTTTACGAAGGACAATTCCTCGCCACACAGAGCAACGTCATCTTGGTCGGCGGCACGGGAACCGGCAAAACCCATTTGGCGATCTCCATCGCCCGGCAGGCGATCCACAGCGGCAAACGCTGCCGCTATTTCAACCTGGTCGATTTGGTCAATCAATTTGAACATGAGAAACTCGCAGGGCGTGGCGGTAGGCTGGCCATCAGCTTGACCCGACTCGATCTGGTGGTTCTCGATGAACTCGGCTATCTGCCATTCTCCAAAAGCGGCGGCCAGCTTCTGTTTCATCTGATCTCAAAGCTCTACGAGCAGACCTCGTTGTTGATTACCACCAACCTGACCTTCGGTGAATGGCCTCAAGTTTTTGGCGATGGAAAGATGACCACGGCCTTACTCGACCGGGTGACGCACCACTGTGAAATTATCGAAACAGGGAATGAAAGCTGGAGAATTAGGACCAGAAAAAACGACCAAAACTAACCCCCTGAGGTGGGTCAAAATTGGACGCCGGTGGTGGGTCAATTTTCAATGCCGATTGAAACCCTGGTGCAGACTTGCCGAAATTTGGGCATCAACCCCCAGGAATATCTGGAGGATGTCCTGCGACGGATCATGGGGCATCCAGCCCGACGGATCGAGGAACTCCTGCCGGATCTGTGGCTGGCGGCTAAACTGAAGGATATCTGAATGCTGGCGACCACTCAAGATGGGCTGGTTTGACGCTTACCTTTGGAGATGGTTGGATCAATGGATAACCCAATGTACAGCGCTTTTTAAACAGCCCCGTTTCCATGTCTCTGGAAGCGGGGCTGTTTAAAAAATGGGATGGTTTCTATCTTTAGATTGATGCCCTTTATTCTAACCGACGGGCCTTTTACACAATCTGCTATACAGGCTCTGGACCCCTTTCACCGTTTTTTTGTCTCAGTAACGGCGGACTGACTTGGATTGTCAGCTTTTTAGTTGGATACAATGTGTACATTCTTTGGAGCTGCTGGCGTCCCATAAGGGCCGCTACCAAACTCGAAGGCTCCGATGTCAAAACCGTTTCCTTGCGGGCGAGGTGCTCCTAATATGTCCTCTGTGATCCCCCGAGAGGTCAGGTCTTCTCCTTTGTTAAGGGCTGGAGACTGAGATGTCAGGGTGTAGTCATTATTTGCTTTGTCTTTGAAAAGAGGATTTGCATACAACCCATTGGAACCCTTGCTAGAAAAATCTTTTCCATAATAGTTATTATAATCAATAGTATGCCCTGAATTCGCTTTGCTGCTTATATATATGGCTCCGCTGTTATTGCTATCAATAATGTTGTTTTTAATTTTAGTGTGGGTTGCATTATCAATGCTGATAGCCCACCTTCCATTGCCAACGATCGTGTTGTTGTAAAATTCGGTGTTTGATCTGAAAACATATTTGCATTGTCCAATGCCAGAAGAGCATCTGTCAACATCTAACCGTATAGCATCACCAGCGTTGCCGTAGACAAGGTTGTTCGCAATAATATTATCAGTTTGATATCGCATATAAATAGCTGCATCTGGAGCGATTCCTGTAACGATATTGCCAATTATATCGTTACCGCTATAAGGTTTTTGTTCCTCACTAGTTTTAGGGAAAATATTTATTCCAGCATGGAGAACATTGTCATGTATGTAATTATTTCTTACTTTTGTATTTGTAGAGCTCTCTATGTTAAGAGCATTCCATCGAGAGTCGTATATCTCATTGTTATCGACGAAGGAGTTTGTAACATGAGATAGAAAAACACCATCGGTCCCAGAAGCAAAATTCGTATGGGCCATGCAGTTACGTATTATAATACCGGTTCCATAAGAAGCCCTGATTAAAACCTCTTTTGAATTCCTGACATGAAATCCATCAAAAATAATATAATCTTTGTTATCAATATGGACCAAACCATAATAACTGGAGAGAGATATACCCGTACCATCAATTATAGGCAGATCCCCAGGATAGGCCATGATAGTAATTGGTTTGCTTGCTGTCCCTGAATTTTTTATGGTGACTTTTTCAGAGTAAGTTCCACTTTTAACATAGACATTGTCACCAGCAACAGCCTTATTTACTCCCTGTTGAATTGTTTTGAACGGCATGACTTCGGTTCCGGAGTTGGTGTCACTAGCATTTGAATGACCCTTGTCTACATAATAGGTCGCAGCAATACTTGTGGATGCAATGAGAGAAATACATAGGGCGAGAGATAACATGCTTATAATTTTTGATGTGATTGTTTTTAAAATCATTTTTTTTCTCCTAAAAACATTATTACTGAACTTACTGTTGGTAGTCAAAATTATCATTTTAACTACTTTTTTGTGTCAAGGCGGTTACTGCTTGTTCTGCGCTAAGTGACTATAAATTAGTTACTTAGCAAGCTATTGCCATTCTTGCTTATCCTCTGCAATAGCTTGCTAAGCTGACCGGTCTCTTTCTACATTTTTACAAATTGAAAGTTATCAATTTTTGCACCAGTTTCCCTGCCTCTAAAGGTGAGGGTATGTTTGCCCTGGCCCAGTTCGACGGTATAGGGGGCGAACTGCGGAGCTTTAAAGGAGCCGGTACCTCGGTTAGTCACATCATCTTCTCGCCAGATGTTGAATTCTGTGGAATTTGCAGTGGGGTTCAGATCCCAAATTACCTCGCTTTTGTTGTCGATTTTAACAAAGAATGAATCGGATCCTTTGTTTGCAGCAAATACCCGAGCAGTAATTTTGTAGGTTCCTGCTGTGTTGATCTGGACAGTATAGGTTGCTGTCCCGACTTTGTTTTTGGTGGTTTCGATGTATGAACCACCAGAGGTATTTGAATCCTGCCGCGCTTGCATCGGAGCCGTCAGGTTGCCGCTTTCCGCTTCAATGACCACTGGAGCGACGATCTTGACATCATCGTTCATTCCGTTGCAGTTTTCATCTATCCCGTTGTTGTAGATTTCATCTGTTCCTGGATTGATTCCGGCGTTGCTATCGTTGCAATCAACGACGTCAGACCAGAGTCCGTACCCGTCCAGATCGAGATCATCATCATCTGCCATGCCGTTGCAGTTTTCGTCGACGCCATTGTAGGGAGTTTCGCGGGCGCCGGGGTGAATGGCAGCGTTGTTGTCATCGCAGTCGCTGTTCATGTCATAGCCGTCCTGATCGGCATCTGGGATGACGATCTCACCCACTTTTACCAGGTGGAAGTAGTCGAGTTTTGTATTGGCCTCACGACCGCGGAAGGTGATGGAATGGGTTCCATTTTGCAACTCGACAGTGTAAGGATCATATTGAGGGCTGCTGAAACTCCCGTTGCCACGGCTGGTCACGTCGTCCTCACGCCAGACGTTGAATTCATTTGCCGAACTGGTTGGGTTGAGATCCCAGGTGACTTCGCTAGCGTTATCGATAGTGACAAAGAGCGAATCAGCACCTTGGTTGGCAGCAAAGACCCGAGCAACAATTTTGTAAACACCTGGGGTAGAAATGTTGAAGTTGTAGCTTGCGGTGCCGCTATTGTCGGTGCTGGTCTGAATATAGGATCCGTTGGACGCTGCTACATCGGCAACCTTAACCAT
>JAAXQF010000007.1 GCA_012974435.1 Desulfuromonadales bacterium
AGGCAATGAATATTATCAGTTTGTCGCTTCCAGCGGATTTGTGCCCTGTGGCGAAAAAGATCAAAATGCCATAGCCGGGCGAACCATTATAGCCTGGAACCAGCAGCGGTATGACAACGGGCAGGTACTACATTTGGCGAAAATTATCATGCGATGCATTATCGACTATAACTTGCACGGGAAAAGGCTAAAATCTCGAGACATCTATCATCAAATCAAGAATCGGATATGAGCAATCAAAATACACCAGGAAATAATTTTAACCAGGTTCTGCGGGCTGCGGAAGGTCGGGGCATGCCTTACATTGATCAGCTCATTCGCTTGATGGGAACCACCACAGGTTGCGCACTCGTGGGCACAGCCCTTGACGGTGAAGACCGCCGTAATCGGGTTCTGCCACCAGCCGTTAAAAGGCAGGACACTCTGCAAATCGCGATAACGTAGCACCATCTTCATGATGCGTTCCGGGTTCAGGTCGGCATAATCGGCCGTTACCGGCAGAGGCCCCGGCGGATTGATTCGAACTTCACCAGCAGATTTCCACGTCAGGTTGGGTACGGTTGCCAGCGACTTCCCGGAACTTATCCGCGTCAGCAAGCTGAACAATTCCGGCTCTACAGCATCACCCCTGAAGACATAGTCGATCTGAGGGAGCTCAATAATTTCGCGATGGAAGTAAGTCGCCGAGAGGCCCCCGAAGATCACCGGTACCTGCGGGTGGCACTCTTTTGCAATCTTTGCGATCTCGACCGAACCATGAGCGTGAGGCAACCAGTGCAGGTCGATCCCGATCGCCCGTGGCTTGAGGCGGGCCAAGAACCTGGCAACATCAAACTCAGGATCATTCATCATTCTCAAGGCAAGGTTGACGATTCTCACCTTGAGACCACGCGATTCGAGGTAATCAGTCATGGTCAAAAAACCGAGAGGATACATTTCAAACACGGGAGAAGACGGGATCAGGTCGCTGATGGGCCCATACATAATGGTTTTGTGCCTGAAGTCATAGACGCTTGGCGGATGCAGCAGAAGCAGATCAATGGCAGACATGTCACCCTCGGCTTTCAGTTTTCGCGGAGCCTTCCGGATAATTAGCCTTCTCACATATACTATAGCGCTTTATGTGGGATTTTCCCGGCGATTGATTCACACAAACCTCTGGAGATTGCCGAGTTAAGGAAGAGTGATACAATGAGCTTAGAGGTTTCTCATGATCGAATCTCTCTTACCAAGCTACCGTCTGACGCAGTCCTCCCTCGATACCCTTGCGGACGCCATCACCAAACTTTCGGCTTTCGCGCCACAAGTCGATGCCGATGGCTTCTGCCGCCTGCAACCACTCTCGGCAAGAGTTCTGCCAGGCCAGGCCCTCTCCTCCTTTGTCCCCTTGAAAAAAATGTTTTTACCTCCCCGGGAGAAGCTCTGGTCTTTTCAATCCGGACAATTCAGCGAGCTTGAACAACCGGAACCTTTTGCAGTTGTCGGTGTGCCTCTTTGCGACTTGCAGGCACTTTGGTACCTGGATCAGGTCTTTGCTGAAGATCTTCCTTACCAAAAACGACGTGCACGATCCCTGGTGGTGGCCATGCCCTGCGAACCCATGCCGGAATGTAGCTGCGATCCTGAGTTGATGCCGGTTGCAGGCGATCTGTTTCTGGAGCAACAACGCGCTTGGGCCCTTTCCCCTGCAGGCGACGCTCTCTTGCGGGCCTGCGGCGCAGGCGGCGCTGCGGACAAACCCCTGCCGTGGCCTACGGCTAGCCCGGAAAGACGTCCACTGCTGACGGAAGAGCAATTTCGCAACTCTGCTGATGCCGCAATCTGGGCAGAAGCGGCACAGGGCTGCCTGTCCTGTGGAGCCTGTTCGGTCGTCTGCCCGACCTGCTACTGCTTTGACCTGCTTGATGAGACCGCGACAGACGGCACAGTGACCAGGAGCCGCTGCTGGGACAACTGTTTTTTCGCCGAGCATGCCAAGGTTGCCGGCGGTCACGATTTCAGGCCCGGACGTGCAAACCGTCTGCGTTTTCGCCTGGAGCACAAGTTTTTCGGCTTCGGCGCGCTGCACGGGCAGAACGCCTGCGTCGGCTGCGGCCGTTGCCGCAAGGTCTGCCCCGTCGATATCGACCTCGACCAAATCGCCGCGAAATTGGGAGGGGAGGGGCTGTCATGACAGACGCACTGCAACCGGTTGCCGCCGTACTGCATGAGATTGTGCCGATGGCCGAGGACAACCACCTCTTCTCCTTCCTTCCAGAACAGCCGATGGCTCTCACCCCGGGACAGTTTGTCGAAATTAGCCTGCCCGGGGTCGGCAGCTTTCCCGTCTCTTCATGCGATCAGGTTCGTAATGGACTGATCACCTCCTGTATCCGTCGGGCAGGCCGGGTGACCGAAGCTCTCTACCGACTTGAGGAGGGAGATGTTGTTGGTCTGCGAGGGCCCTTTGGCAAGGGCTTCCCCCTGGAACTGTTTAGAGACCAGGACGCACTGCTGATTGCAGGCGGGCTCGGCATGGCGCCCCTGCGCGCCTTGCTGCACGCCTTGCTTGACGATCATCACCGCAAGGGCAGGATCATCGTGCTTTATGGCTCACGGCAACCGGAGATGCTGCTCTTTCGCGAAGAACTGGTTCAGCTGTCACTGGAGCGGCAGATAGAGCTCCGCTTCTCGGTTGACTTTGCCGAGGAGTTGCCCAGCCTCGCCGGCCGCGTGGTCTGCAAAATCGGCCTGGTCAACGAACTCCTTGCAGAACTCGAGTTTGCTCAGCGCAACACGACCGCTGCAGTTTGCGGTCCGCCAGCCCTTTACAACTGTATTCTTGAAGAATTGGCCTTGATCGGCATACCGGCGGCAAAGATCTTTGCGACTCTTGAGCGCCGCATGCGTTGCGGTGTCGGCGAGTGTTGCCATTGTGTGGTTTCCGGACGCTACATCTGCAAGGACGGCCCGGTTTTCAACCTGGAGCAGCTTCGCAAGATGACGGAGGCGATATGAAACTGAAGCCGCCCATCAATCTGGCCTGGATCCGCTTTACTTCCTGCAGCGGCTGTCAACTCATGCTTCTCAACTGCGAAGATTCTCTGGCAGAGCTTGCCCAGGTCATTGCAATCCGCGATTTCCCAATAGCATCTTCTACCGAGGGCAAAGACGCAGAGATCGATATCGGTCTGGTGGAGGGCTCGATCACGACCCCCTCTGAGCTTGAAAGGTTGTTGGCCTTCCGGCGCAAGGCACAGCTGCTGGTCGCCGTCGGGGCCTGCGCTTTGACCGGAGGCATCAACAGCCTGATTAGAGGAGAACGCCGACAAGCCATGGCAAAGGTCTACCCCGGGCAAGGTGACGAGTGGAGCTCTTTTCCGCCGCAGGCCGTTGACCATTTTGTGAAAGTTGACGGCCGGATCCCCGGCTGTCCACCGGAAAAAAGCGAGCTTCTCAACAGCCTCTGCGCCCTCCTGCATGGCGGCTGGCCCGGCCACCAGGTCATGCCGGTTTGTATGGAGTGCCGCATCAACGAAAACCCGTGTCTGCTGGAGAGGGACCGCGCGCCCTGCCTTGGCCCCATCACCCTCGCCGGTTGCAACGCCAGGTGCCCGAACCTGGGGGTGCCTTGCGAAGGCTGCCGTGGAGTCGTTGCCGAGGGCAACCGCGATGAACTATGCCGGCTGTTCCTAACCGCGGGTCTGACCGATCAGGAGATCCGACATCGATTGGAGCGCTTTGGAGAAACCGTATGACCAGGCTGGTTGTTGACCCCTTAACACGCGTCGAAGGCCACGGCCGGGTTGAACTCATGCTCAAGAATGGGCGCCTGGATGACGTCAAGGTGCGCCTGCTCGAGTCACCTCGCCTGTTTGAGGCACTGGTCGTAGGGCGATGCTACGACGAGGTGCCCGACCTGGTATGCCGTATCTGCGCCATCTGCTCGGCCGCGCACAAGTTGACCTCCCTGCAGGCCCTCGAAAATCTCATGGCCATCAGGATTCCAACCATTGCCGCGGTGATTCGCGAACTGTTGCTGCTTGGCGGACACCTGCAGAGCCATGCCCTGCACCTCTTCTGCCTGATCTTGCCTGATCTGTGCGACACGCCTGATCTTCTGGTCCTACTGCAGCGTAAGGATCCTCTGGCCCAGGCCGGGATCAAGTTGAAAGCGTTTGGCAACCGTATCCAGGAAATCGCCGGTGGACGTGTGGTTCATCCGGTCAACCCGGTTTTCGGTGGTGTTGCCTACTTCCCTGGCAGGCAAGAAATCGACAGTATCTCTGAAGAACTTCGCCACTGGCAAGCTTGTTGGCCTGACCTGTGCCATCAGTTTTTACAGCTGGGCAACTATCCAGAAGCATGTCCGGTTATAGGCAATGCGCTTGCAACCGGATTGCAGGAGGCGTTTGCCTTGAACGGAGAGTCTCTCTGCTATGGCGAAGAGCAGATCACCTCTTCAGATTATGCGCAACTGCTCGGGGAGCGCTCAAGAAACGATTCACATGCCAAGGATTCAGTTGGAGAATCAGGCCCTTTTTTGACCGGAGCCCTGGCACGAGCCAGGCTTGCCGCCGACAAAAAGCTGCGCTTTGATATGCCCGCAGAGACTTACGGCATCCACGGCAATAACTTTGCCCAGGCCAGTGAAATCGGCTGGACATTACAACGGATCGGCCAGCTGCTCGAAACCCTGCGGCAGGCAGATCGTTCGGAGCCCTTGCGAGCGACTCTGAAGCAAGTCAACGGAGGTGTCGGAACAGCGGCAACGGAAGCCCCGCGTGGACTGTTGATTCACCACTATGTTGTGGATGAATGGGGCAAGGTCGTGGCGGCAGACATTGTCACGCCAACGGCAATCAATCAGCGCGTGATGGCAGCCCAGATCATGGCAGACCTCGCCGACGAAGAGGATCATGAGCGCCTGTGCAAGGGCGCGGAACGCATCGTACGAGCCTATGATCCATGTATCTCCTGCGCCGTACATCTGGTCAGGGTAGAGAACAGCAACGAGAAAGGTCTATCATGTCAGAAAAGATCGAAATAAAGATCGTCATAACCTCTTCCCTTGTTGAATATTTCGAGGCAGGAATGCGTAAAGATCACATCACCTTCAGCGCAACAGAGGAGTTGACCCGTTTTCTAGCCCTGGTCCTCAACGACACCATATATCCGCTTTCTTCGAGCATGACAGGCAAAGCAGAGATCAGCCTCAGCTATCGACCGAAAGCCTACGCCGACCCTATTTTCTAGAGGTCACCTGCCCTTACCAATACTTGCCGAACAATGGAAAGGATTCGCTTGCGGGGGGGATTTATGGTTCAATGAACACTCGCCATGCATCATGGAAGAGTTCAGCGCGGCAAGAAAGGCTCCCGATGTCCCCTGTCAGTCTCACAGCCCCCATCCTGATCATCGAAGATGATCGCAACACCGCGGCCCTGATAGCAACCTACCTTGAAAAAGAAGGCTTTGACACGCATCAGGTTCACGATGGTGCCGAGGCCCTGTCCATAGCGCGCCAGCAAGCACCCGGTTTTGTGATCCTTGACGTCATGCTGCCGCAGGTCGATGGCTGGGAAATCTGCCGTGAGATGCGTAAATTTTCCGATGTACCGATCCTCATGCTGACGGCCCGTGAAGAGGAGATTGACCGGGTCTTAGGCCTCTCCCTCGGTGCCGACGACTATGTCGTCAAGCCTTTCAGCCCGCGCGAGCTGGTGGAACGGGTCAAGGCGATCCTGCGCCGCACGGCCCGCCGACCGGATCCAGTCAAATGTTTCCGCCATGCCGGCTTGGTCCTCGATGTCGAAAAACGCCGTGTCACCCTCGATGAGCAGCCTGTCGATCTCACAGCAGTGGAATACAAACTGCTGCAGGCGCTGATGAGCGCCCCGGGCAAGGCTTTCTCCCGCGACGACCTGCTCAGTCATGTTTATGAGCGCGGTGAAACCGTGATCGACCGGGTGGTTGATGTGCATATCGGTCACCTGCGCCAGAAGCTCGACGACGACCCCGCAAAATCACGCTACATCGAGACGGTGCGAGGCTTCGGCTACCGCTTTGCGGAACGGCAAGACTCATGAGACTTCGTCTACACTGGAAACTGATGCTGGCCACTACAATCCCGGTCATCGCTGTAATCACCGGGATCATCTGGCTGGCCTTTGACCAGCTGGCAGCTGACTACTTCATGGTGCTGATGGACAAGTACATGGTATCGCCCACCGATACCCACCGGGCCTTTTTAACAGCGGTGCACCGTTACCTGCTCTGGGCGAGCCTGGTCGCACTGCTGCTGGCCTTTGCCCTCAGCTACCTGCTCACCAAACGCGTGCTGCGCCCTCTCGTACAGATGAGCGAGGCCAGCCACCAGATCGCAGCCGGCAACTTTACCGCCCGGGTGGATGCAAGCCAAGCCGACGAGATCGGTGAACTCGGCACGGCCTTTAACCTGATGGGGGATAGCCTCGAAAAACTCGAGCGGCTGCGCAAAACCATGGTCGCCGATGTCGCCCATGAACTGCGCACCCCGCTCACCAACCTGCGCGGCTACCTGGAAGGCTTGAGTGACGGCGTCATCCCTGCGGACAAACAGACCCTCGAGATGCTGCAGCAGGAGAATCTGCGCCTGGTCAGCCTGGTCGAAGGACTTGGCCAGCTGGCACGAGCCGACGCAGCCCACGCTTACCTCGAACGTCAACCGGTGGATATACAGACCTGTCTTCGGGAAATATTGACCCTCTATCGGATGAATTTCGAAGAGAAGGGAATCAGCGTCACGACAAATTTTGTCGATCAGGTGAAGGTGCAAGCAGACCGCGATAAGCTACTTCAGGTGATTCGCAACCTGGTGGAAAATTGCTGGAAGTACACGCCTCCTGACGGAGAGATTTCCATCTCCTGCATGACTTCTGCAAATGCAATTCGCACCGATTTTAT
>JAAXQF010000178.1 GCA_012974435.1 Desulfuromonadales bacterium
AGATGTGTATAAGAGACAGCAGTCATGCAGCAGGTTAGAGCGAAGGTTGAAGCGCTCGAACTCCCACCAGGCTATAAAGCTGAGTGGGGTGGGACCACCGAAGACTCAGAAAAATCACAGAAGGCTCTGCTGCCAGGATTTGTCCCAACGTTTGCAGTTATTCTGTTTATTCTGGTGGCACTGTTCAATGCCTTCCGACAGCCAATTGTCATCATGCTGACAGTCCCCTTCGCCATGATTGGTATTACGACAGGTTTGCTGACTTTTCAAGCTCCTTTCGGATTTATGGCCCTGCTGGGTGCTATGAGCCTGATGGGGATGATGATCAAAAATGCCATCGTTCTCCTGGATGAGGTCAATATCAACCTGGCTGGCGGTATGGAACAATATGACGCCGTGGTTATAGCTGCCTTGTCTCGCTTACGTCCTGTGGTTCTGGCTGCGGCGACTACGGTGCTTGGAGTTGTGCCCTTGCTGCAGGATGTGTTCTGGGTCGGTATGGCGATCACCATTATGGCCGGCCTGGCTTTTGGTACGGTACTGACCATGCTGGTGGTACCGGTTCTTTATTGTATCTTCTTTAAGGTGCCGTCGCCGGAGAAAGCTGGGTAGGAGCTGGGAGCTGGGAGCAAGGAGTCTGTAGCAGTAGCTAAAAACAATGAACAGGGCAGGCTGCTTTTAAGTGAGTTGCCTGCCTTTTTTTGAAATTTATCAAAGGGTCCTGATATGAAGAGGCGTTTAATCTCTGTCCGCTCTATTTCCTTAACTGTTCTTCTGTTCGGAGCCTTCACCCTCTGCGCGGGGTATGCTCTTGCCTCAACGGGCAATGTGCCAGTCACAGAATTCCCTCCCGACCTGCAAAGTTACAATGATGCGGGGCAGAGCATCCTTGACCGATTGATTCATCGGGTCAAGGTGAACCCGTTCAACCTTGTGGGTTCGATAATCTTCCTCTTTGCTATTATCCATACCTTTCTGGCGAGCAAATTTACGGCTATCTCCCACCGTATGGAACATGAGCATGAAGCCAAGAAAGCGCAGGGTCTGGTTCCCAGAAACTCGGTTGCTCAAGGTTCCAGGTTTATGCACTTCATGGGAGAAGTTGAGGTTGTTTTTGGCCTATGGGCTGTCGCGCTGATGATTGCCGTTGTCCTTTTCTTTGACTGGTCAACTGCTGTTGACTACATCAGCCACAAAGTTAACTTTACCGAAGCGTTATTTGTCGTGGTCATCATGACCCTGGCCTCCACTCGTCCAATCCTGAAACTCTCAGAAATCTTCATGAACAAGATCGCCAACCTGCTCGGGGGGTCTCTGATCGCCTGGTGGCTGTCGATCCTCACCTTTGGTCCGTTACTCGGTTCTTTCATCACAGAACCGGCCGCCATGACGATTTCTGCGTTGCTTCTGGTCCGTAAGTTTTATGTGCTGGAGCCGAGCACGAAGTTCAAGTACGCAACGCTTGGCTTACTCTTTGTGAACATATCGGTTGGTGGCACACTGACTCACTTTGCTGCACCGCCGGTGTTGATGGTTGCAGAGCCCTGGGGTTGGGGGATGACTTACATGATGGTGCATTTCGGTTGGAAAGCCGCCTTAGGCATTGTTGTTTCCAACGCGATTTACTGTTTTGCCTTCCGTAAGGAGTTCAGCCAATTGCAGGAGCAGTTTGCTTTTCTTAGTATGAAGAATGAAGTCCTTACCACGCACCTTTCACGTGAAGAAGTTGAAGCGGCGGTAGACACTATTGGTGAGGAGATCAGGGTCGAAGGAGGATTCCGGGAGGAAGTAACAGGGCTTGTCGATGAATATGTTACTAAAATAAGAGAACAGCTTGAAAATAAGTACATGAAGAGTTGTGAGGAGAAGGGAATTGACCTCGACCTGGCACGCAGGGCTTTTCAAAAACGCTTTGAAGAGATCAAACTATATAGGATGCGACGAGAATTCCCTCATCTCTTGAGTAAAGAACAACGGGCTCCGTTCGTAGATCCTGATTGGGACAAGCGTGAAGACGCTGTTCCGATCTGGATGATGGTCGTACACATTCTGTTTATGGGATGGACCATTTTCAATGCCCATCATCCTGAACTGTTCATTCCTGGCATGCTGTTCTTCCTTGGCTTTGCCGTGGTTACCGCTGACTACCAGAACAATGTCGACCTCAAACCGGCCCTCCTGGTTGGTTTTTTTCTCGGCGGACTGGTCACTCACGGAGGCGTCCAGGGCTGGTGGATCGAACCGGTCCTTGGCAGCCTTACCGAATTCCCGCTGATGGCGGTGTCGACCATTCTGACCGCATTTAACGACAATGCGGCTATTACATACCTGAGCACTCTGATTCCAGGCTTTACTGATAGCCTCAAACACGCTGTGGTCTCCGGAGCTGTGGCTGGTGGTGGTTTGACGGTGATTGCCAATGCCCCCAACCCGGCCGGGCAGGCGATCCTTAAGGACCATTTTGAGAATGGGATCGCACCCTTGGGTTTGTTGTTGGGCGCACTTATCCCAACGCTTATTATGTTTGCGAAATTCTTTGTTTTAAGTTGATAAACCAGAAGCTGAACATTAGCGGCAAGCTGAGGGTCTTTATCATTACAAACACTCGGAATTACAAAGTTTTGCAGTGAAATAAATCAGCTTCAAGAACTTGTGCATTTGATCGCATGAAGTAATATTGAATGTCATGAGTGACAATGCACTACCGCAGCTTCAGAATCTGATACGGCAGTGCCTGGATATGATTTAAACCACGCAACGGATGGAGAGTGCCATGTCTGCTGACCAACATCCCAGTTTCATGCACAGTGTCAAACGTATGTACGATTTTGCCGTCTCACGGACAGACTTACCACCAGGGATTGCCGAACTACTTGGGGAATGTCGAACCGTTTACCAGGTCCGTTTTCAGGTTAAAATCCAGGGAGAGTACCAGGTATTCAAGGGTTGGCGTGCCACCCACAGTGAGCACCGGTTGCCAGCCAAGGGCGGCATCCGTTTTGCTACCGCAGTCAACCAGGACGAAGTCGAGGCACTGGCTGCGCTGATGACCTTCAAGTGCGCGGTCGTCAATGTTCCCTTCGGTGGTTCCAAGGGTGGCCTCTGCCTCGACCCTCGAGACTACAGCCGCGAAGACCTTGATTCAATCACCCGCCATTTTGCCCTCGAATTAGAGAAAAAAGGCTACTTGAGCCCTGCTCTGAATGTGCCGGCCCCGGACATGGGGACCGGGCAGCGAGAAATGGCTCTCATGGCCGATGTCTATCGGACCCTGCATCCCGAGGATATCGATGCCGCGGCGTGCATTACCGGAAAGCCCCCTGAGATGGGTGGAATTGATGGCAGGACTGAAGCCACAGGGCGCGGTGTGCAGTACGCAATGCAGGAGTTCTTCCGTCATGCCGAGGATGTCAATGCTGCCAATTTGCCGCCCGGCTTGGACGGAAAGCGTGTGGTTGTTCAGGGCCTCGGCAATGTTGGTTACCATGCCGCCAAGTTCCTCGAAGAAGAAGACGGCTGTCTGATCCTTGGTATCATTGAGCGTGATGGTGGGCTGTGGAGCGATAAAGGCCTGAACGTTGAAAGTGTCTTTGCCTACCTGCAGGAGAACGGCGGTGTAAAGGGCTATCCTGATGCCGAATACGTTGCTGATGGGACCTCACTGCTCGAAGCTGATTGCGACATCCTGGTTCCGGCGGCACTCGAGAGCCAGATCCATGAAGGCAATGCTGAGAAGATCAATGCCAACCTGATTGTTGAGGCTGCGAACGGCCCGGTTACCGCCGAGGCTGACGAGATCTTGCGAAAACGCGGCAAGATTATTATCCCGGATATGTATGCCAATGCTGGCGGAGTGACAGTTTCTTACTTTGAGTGGACCAAGAATCTGGCACATATGCGCTTTGGCAAGATGGGGCGTCGTTTTCTGCAGTCCAGAGCGGATTCAGCCATAGATGCGCTGAAGCAGGCTTTGGGCGACAAGTTCCCGGAAAAAATGCGCGAAGGCTTCGTAAAGGAAGCCGATGAACTCAACCTTGTACGTTCCGGCCTTGAAGACACCATGTGCGAGGCCTACCAGGAGATTCGAGAGATTTGGCATTCCCGCGATGACGTGCCGGATCTGCGTACAGCTGCCTATATTCTGGCAATTGGTCGTGTGGGTCATTACTACACGGAGTATGCCCTCTGACGAATAAGTATGAAAAGGGCGTGCCACGTGACAGAAAGTGTTTTCCGGCTAAGAATTTGATTGCTTAATAACAACGCAAAGGTGAAGAAGGCTTTCTAGCTTCTTCACCTTTCGCTCCTCACACTACGGAATTGCTGTTTTTATGACTCCTGCTTTCCTCACTATAGCTTTTGTTTTTGGCTTCCTGGTTCGCCAGGTCGGCCTGCCTCCATTGCTCGGCTTCCTTGCCGCCGGTTTCGCTCTCAATGCGCTTGGTTTTGAGAGTAGTGAGAACCTGCAGTTCCTGGCTGACCTCGGGGTGACCTTGCTGCTGTTCAGCATCGGATTGAAGTTACAGATCAAGAATCTGGCCAGGCCTGAAGTCTGGGCTGGATCCTCTCTGCATATGCTGGTCACAGTCATCGTTTTTGGAGCAGGGATCTTCCTGCTCGGTCAAGCGGGTCTGCCCTTCTTTGCAGAACTCAGTCTCACCTCTGCCATCCTGCTAGCTTTTGCTTTAAGTTTTTCCAGCACGGTCTTCGCAGTCAAGATTCTCGAAGAAAAGGGTGAAATGTCGGCGATGCACGGCAAGGTCTCAATCGGTATCCTGATCAT
Organism: Desulfuromonadales bacterium; assembly: GCA_012974435.1. Taxonomy (GTDB): domain Bacteria; phylum Desulfobacterota; class Desulfuromonadia; order Desulfuromonadales; family BM103; genus M0040. Next base: position 4,784 of record JAAXQF010000178.1, read on the forward strand.
GCAGGATATCTTTGCCGTGATCTTTTTGACCGTGTCTCTTGGCAAAATTCCTTCGGCCTGGGCTCTGTTGGTGCCCCTGGTGCTGTGGGGGGTGAGGCCTCTGCTCTATCGTCTGGCTGATCGCAGCGGTCACGGGGAGCTGTTACTGCTGTTCAGCCTGTTCGTAGCGCTGGTGGTCGGTGCCGGCGGCTTTGAACTGGTCGGATTGAAGGCAGATCTGGGCGCCCTGGTCCTGGGAGTTCTGATGGCTGGCCACGAGAAGAGTTCGGAGATGGCCAAGACCCTGATGGGGCTGAAGGACCTCTTCCTGGTCGGCTTCTTCTTGACCATCGGGCTATCCGGTGCGCCGAGTCTTGCCGCCATAGGTATGGCGGCTCTTCTGGTTATGGTCGTGCCGCTCAAGGTCGCACTCTTTTTTGCCTTGCTGACCCGCTTCAAGTTGAGAGCCCGCTCCTCGCTGCTCGCCTCTTTAAGCCTGGCCAACTATAGTGAGTTCGGCTTGATCGTTGCGGCTGTCGGCGCCAGCAACGGCTGGCTGAGCCCCGAATGGCTGGTCATCATCGCCGTAGCTCTGGCGATCTCCTTCGTCATTGCTTCACCGTTGAACACGGCCGCAGACGCTCTCTATGGACGATACCGTGACAAGCTGCAAAGGTTCGAGACGCATACTCGTCATCCTGATGATCAGCCGTTCGATCCGGGAAATGCCTCCATCGGCATCTTTGGCATGGGTCGTCTTGGTACCATGGCTTATGACTTTTTACACGACAAGTATGGTGACACCGTCCTCGGTTTCGACTTCAACGCCGACAAGGTTCGCCTGCACCATGAGGCTGGCCGACGGGTCGTTTATGGCGATCCGACCGACCCTGATTTTTGGTCTCGAATCAGTATCAAACCCGGGCAGAAGGCTCGTATGATACTGCTGGCCATGCCCAAGCATATTTCCAACCTGAATACCGCCAAGCAGATGCTCGACAAGGGTTACACCGGCATCCTCGCAGCGACCGCACACTTTGACGATCAGGTTGAAGAGCTACGTGAGGCCGGGGTACATGCCTCTTTTAATTTCTACAATGAAGCCGGTCTGGGCTTTGCCGAGCATGCCTGGATGGCTCTAGAAGAGAAAGAAACGGTCGCGTCCTCATGAATATTCAGGCCCTTGGCATAAAAAACTTTATTTTTGGTCGCTACGGCAGCCTGCTACTGGCCCTGGTGATGCTGATGCTGATGCAGCTGACAGTCGACACCACTGTTGGCAAATATCTGCTCGAAGCAACCTTTATTGCAGTCCTTCTCACAGGGCTACGGGCAATCGAAACCCAAAAAGGCCTGCTCGGCTTCGAAGTCATTCTGCTTCTAATCGGTGTTGTGCTGAGTATTGCAGGAACGGTTACGAACAACACGCCGCTGTTCTTCATTGGTAACACCTGCCGCGTCGTTTTCATGATCATGGTCGCTTTGACCATTTTGATCGACCTTTTTCGCAGCCGCAAGGTTAGCGGCGACACCTTGGCCGGAGCGGTTTGTGTCTACCTGTTGATCGCAGTGATTTGGGGATATTTTTTCCTGTTGATTGAAGTCATAGTGCCGGGCTCTTTTTCCTTTACCCAGGGCCATGCGCGCATGCAGCTCTGGATTTCCCAAGAGTTTTTCCCGTTCTTTTATTTCAGCATGGTGACCATCACAACGGTCGGTTACGGCGACATGTCACCGGTATCCAGCGAGGCACAGACGTTCGCTACCATTGAGGCCCTTATCGGGCAGATTTACCTGACAATCCTGGTGGCACGCCTGGTCGGCATGTACATGGTCCATCAACAGAGTGATAATGAGAATAGTGTCGAAGAGGCAGAACAGCGAGAATGATGGTAAGCGCTTCAAGCGGTGGTTAAGTTAAAGAGAGATGGAATATAAAAAGCCGACGGCATTGCCGTCAGCTCAGACCAATAAAAACCCCCGCATTTTTGAATGCGGGGGTTTCGGTTGCTGGTTCAAAGGTCAGGCTCTACACCAGACCTCTTTTCTGTGCGTAAAGTGTCAGATCAACGCGATTGGTAATTCCAAGTTTACGGTAAATATTATGGACGTGAATCTTAA
>JAAXQF010000339.1 GCA_012974435.1 Desulfuromonadales bacterium
GAATGAACTCGTAGATCCCTTATGTGGATTAGATGACTTACGAAATAACGTGCTGCGCATGGTTGGCAGCAGGGCGTTTACAAGTGATCCTTTGCGCATTATCAAAGGCCTTCGTCATGCAACCGTTCTTGGTGTCGAGCCGGAGCAAGAGACTCTATGCAGTATGCAACGCGAGGTGACTGGTCTCTATCGGGTTGCCGATGAGCGTATAAGGCAGGAGATCTGGGGCATTATTGCCAGTAAAAATGCTTCTCTGGGGCTTCATCTTCTTTCTTCAAGCCTGGTTGGTAACTACCTGTTTAGTAAGGATTATTCATCAGCAACTGAAGATGTAGTAGATCGTTTTGAGACTTGTCGTATAAGGTGGGGCACCTTAAAGCGAGAGTGCCCAAACACTAACGACTGGCTTGCCAATGAAGTTGAACAGGGACTGAGCTGTGAAACCCTTATTTTGTGGACATTGATGCTTGCCCAAATCGATCAAAGTTTGCCTGCCAGACTTGCCGATGAGTGGATGTTGAGCCGAAGAGCCCAGACGAATATCAGAGGCCTTGCTGCGATTGACGCCAGCAGCTTGGAGGATCTTGCCAGCGTCTACCATAGTGGGCGCGCTTTTGCCCGGTGGGCATGGTCATTGGTTGCGTTCAGAGCTAGGTCTGCAGGATGGCCCTGAAATGACAAAGGCCCTTTTTCTGGTTAGAGAAGCTGAAATTTCAGGTGAGGTCAAGAGTGAGGGGGATGCCCATAATCTGCTCCTTCGTCATTATACGAATATGGATTGACAACCCGATTTTTAACGCCCTATAATCACGCCCTGTTTGCGGGAATAACTCAGTGGTAGAGTGTCAGCTTCCCAAGCTGATGGCCGCGGGTTCGAATCCCGTTTCCCGCTCCAATAATAACAGAGGGTTAGGTTTGTTGACCTGGCTCTATAGACCCCATCAAGAGAGGTTACCCGGAATGTTTGAGAAGGTTCAAATTGCTCCCCCCGATCCGATTCTCGGCTTGACCGAAATGTTCAAGGCGGATCCCAATCCCGACAAGATCAATCTTTCCGTTGGCGTGTATCAAGACTCCAGTGGCAAGACGCCGGTTCTGGATACGGTGAAAGAGGCTGAAAAGCGAATCCTTGAACAGGAAAAATCCAAGGGCTACCTGCCAATGACCGGTGAGCCGGTATACTGCGCGCAGGTTCAGGAACTGCTGTTTGGTGAAGGGCACGAAATCATCACCGCCAAACGTGCCGCGACCGCACAATGTCCCGGCGGCACGGGAGCATTGCGAGTGGCCGGCGACTACCTGCACACACTGCATCCCAGGGCCAAGATATGGCTGAGTAATCCGACCTGGGCTAACCACAACACCATCTTCGCGGCGGCTGGTCTCACCTGCGAAAAATACGACTATCGTGATCCCGTAACCAATGGGCTCGATTTCGACGCTATGTGTGCGTCGATCAAGACAATCCCGAAAGGGGATGTTATTCTTCTTCACGGTTGCTGCCACAACCCGACCGGGATCGACCCGACACCGGATCAGTGGGTCCAGATCGGTGTCCTGCTTGCCGAGCAGGGCGTTCTGCCTCTGGTCGATTTCGCTTATCAGGGTCTAGCAGCCGGCATAGAGCAAGACCGCGCCGGGTTGCTCGAACTGACCAAGAAAGTCAAGCAGATGCTCATCTGTTCGAGCTTCTCGAAAAACTTTGGGCTCTACCGCGAAAGAACCGGAGCCCTGACGGTGGTTGCCGATAGTGCTGATCAGGCTGCTACGGTCATGAGCCAGGTTAAGCTACGTATCCGCTATAACTATTCGAATCCGCCCTCTCATGGCGGGCAGATTGTGGCCACCGTATTGAGCGACAAAGAACTCAAAGCCCGGTGGATCGAGGAAGTCGCCGATATCCGCAACCGGATCAACGAGATGCGCCATCTGTTGGTCAAGACCCTCAAGGAAAAGGGCCTTAAAGAGGATTTCTCACCGATCATAGAGCAGTCTGGCATGTTCAGTGTTACACGTCTGACTAAGGAGCAGGTTACACAACTGCGCGAGAAATACTCTATCTATATCGTCGACTCCGGACGTATCAATGTCGCCGGGCTGACGCATGACAATATGGATCGCCTCTGCGAAGCACTTAAATCTGTTCTTTGATTGTTTGTGTTTTAAAGATAATCACGCTTCATTCGCGGGAATAACTCAGTGGTAGAGTGTCAGCTTCCCAAGCTGATGGTCGCGGGTTCGAATCCCGTTTCCCGCTCCAGTAAAAACGAAGGGTTAGGTCTGTTGACCTAGCCCTTTTTTGTTGGTTTTGCAGGATTGACAAGCGGTCTTACCCTGCTAACTTTTATGCACTTGATTAATCCTTCTCCAGGAGTTGACTTTAGTGAATAAAAATCTTTTTGCAGGTGTCCTGTTTGTTTTGTTTGTCGCTTTGTCCGGGTGCTCAAAGACTCCGATGATGGCAGATCGCGTGCTCGTTAAAAATGCTTCAGATTGGAAAGTTACAGAAGTGAAAGTGCGGCATATCCCAACCAATAGAATCGGTGCAGTGAGTGCCATCTTACCGCAGGAATCTCTGGATATAGGCTTCCCCAAGCAACCACTACTGGCACATAGAGCAATTATTCGTTGGATAGATGGACAGGGTCAGAATAGAAGTGACGAGCTGGATATCCCCTACGATGCTGCCGCAGCGAAAGCAGAAAAAGCCATGAGCCTGACATACATTCTTCATCCGTCTGGTTCTGTGACGGCCCATTTACAGGATTCAATTCTATTAAATTACTAAACATCCAACTGTGTTGCAGAACTTATGTGACTTGATTGTAACTTTGCTGTACTTTGTTAGTATGAAAGCTGCACAACTGCTTAATATACTTGGAGTTGAGCCTGCCTCAACTGGCAGTTGAGGTTTTTTGCCCTTCACTTTTGGTAACTGTTTTTTTGGTATACATAGGTTGTGATGCATCAAATCGCCTGCCACGAATGTGACCTGATTCACGACATCCCCTCCATGCCAAACCGCGCGGCAGCTGTCTGTGTCCGTTGTGGCTGTGTGTTGTTTCGAGCTAAAACAGACAGCATCGACCGCACTCTTGCCTGGACGTTTGCTGGGTTGGTGCTTTATGCCGTCGCCGTCAGTTTTCCATTCCTTGCTATGAAAAATGGCCCGATTGCCAATGAAACAGGGCTTCTTACCGGAATTGAGTTCCTCTACCGCCAGGGGATTATCCCTCTCGCCGCCCTGGTCCTGCTGACTTGCGTTCTGATACCGTTGATCCAAATGCTCGGTCTTCTCTATATCTTTATTCCCCTGAAGCTGAACTTTCGAGTCAAGTATGCGATCCCCGTCTTTCGTTTGTTTAAGCATATTAAGCCATGGAGCATGATGGAGATCTACATGCTTGGTATTCTGGTATCCATTGTCAAACTGGGAAAAATGGCAACGATTGTGCCTGGCCTGGCCGTGATCGCTTTCGGAATACTGATCTTTGTATTGAATTTCGCACTTTCTGCAGTTGATGAACATATGGTTTGGGAAAAGCTGGAGGGGGACTTATGAAAGCGACTCACGCCTCGGCTCGCCAGCTCGGTCTGGTCAGTTGCTCTGATTGTCACCTGCTCAGCCGCATGAAGAAAACCTTGGCCCATGAAGCCGCTTATTGCTCACGCTGTGGCGGGGAGCTACAACAACGCAAGCCGAATAGCATTATGCGGACTTGGGCCCTGGTAATTGCGGCCATGGTTTTCTATATCCCAGCGAATCTTTTGCCGATGACGATTACCTCGGCTTTAGGCAGTGTCTCAGCTGACACCATCATGAGCGGTGTGATTTATTTTATTCACAGCGGTTCCTGGGAAATCGCCCTGGTGATTTTTACCGCGAGTGTTTTTGTACCGTTTCTGAAATTTACCATCCTGATCTACCTTTTGCTTTCAGTGCAATTTAAATCAATAAAACGGCCCAAAGATCGCACCCGGTTCTATCGTTTCACAGAAGCGGTTGGTCGATGGTCGATGCTCGATATCTATGTTGTGACCATCCTTGTCGCGCTGGTCAAGCTTGGCTTCCTTGCAGATATCGAAGCCGGCCCGGCTGCCATTTATTTTGCCGCTGTTGTTGTAACCACCATGATCGCTGCCGAGAGTTTTGACCCGCGATTGATCTGGGATGTTGTGGAGGACAAATCATGAATGAAGGGGATTCTGGAATGAAGCATGTGGAACAAGCTCCTGAAGCACAGGTACAGACCAAGCGCAGTTTTTCGATCGTCTGGGTGGTGCCGATTATCGCCTTGCTGATTGGTGGCTGGCTGACCTTCAAGCAAATGTCTGAAAAAGGTCCGGAGATTACCATCACCTTTGAAACCGCCGATGGCCTTGTGGCGGGTAAGACCACGGTCAAATTCAAGGATGTCGAAATCGGCAAGGTGACGAAGATCGATCTGAGTGACGACATATCCGGCGTTATAGCTACTGTTGAGATGTCAAGTAAATCCAATCAGTATTTAACAGACAAAACCCAATTCTGGGTGGTCCGAGCGAGAGTGGCCGCGGGTGAAATTTCTGGTCTGGGGACTCTATTGTCAGGAGCTTATATCGGCTGCGAACCGTCAACTACAGGCAAGAAGCAAGAGCATTTCAAAGGGCTGGAGAAAGCGCCGATTTTAACCTCTGATCTTCCCGGCAGTCATTTTGTCCTCAAATCTAAAGACCTTGGATCACTGGAACTGGGATCGCCCATTTATTACCGTGGCATCAAGGTCGGCCAGGTGGTTGACTACAATTTTGATGAAACTGCCGAGGCCATTCATTTTAAAGTTTTTATCAGTGACCCTTTTCACAAGAAGGTAAGTGTCAGCACGCGCTTCTGGAACGCCAGTGGCATCGACTTTACTATGGACGCTACCGGCATCAAGATGGATACACAATCACTGCTTTCAATTATGTTGGGAGGGGTATCCTTCGACCTTCCCGAGCATGCGCAGCCGGGTGAACAGGCCGAAGAGAATCAGGATTTTACGCTTTACGAGAACCGGGACGCCAGTAACGAAGTGACCTACGACATTAGAGAGTATTACATGATGTATTTTGACCAGAGTGTCCGCGGCCTGTCGCCAGGCGCCCCGGTTGAGATCCTGGGAATCAAGGTCGGCGAAGTGGTCAAGGTTGAACTGCAGTTTGACATGAACACTCTTGATTTCCGTATCCCCGTTCTGGTTTATCTCGAACCTGAACGTTTGAATACCCTGGTAACAGAAGAAGGTGAAGTTGTCCGGGGCGAAGAAAAAGCTGAAGAGCTTGAAGCGATTGATGAAGACAGGGAGAGGGATGACAAGCAGACAAGGGAGTTGATCGCAAAAGGTTTCCGAGCGCAGTTAAAATCGGGAAATCTTTTGACTGGCCAGCTTTTTGTTGACCTCGGTAACTTCCCGGATGCACCGCCAGCAGAGCTGAAGGTTGAGCATGGCCACACAATTTTCCCGACCATCCCCGCGCCGTTTGAGCAGATTGTCAACCGGGTCGACAATATCCTCAAAAAGGTAGAGCAGGTGCCGTTTGACAAGATCGGCAAAGAATTGCAGGCCGCCGTTGAATCATTGACCAAGACTCTTGATGAGATCAAGGTCATGTCTGGGAATATCAACAAGGAGACGATCCCTAAGGTCAATGCGGCTCTCGACGATATGCAGTCTGCCCTGCAAGGAGTAGAAGCGACCCTCGGACCTGATTCTGCTTTAAACTATAATGCTCGTCAGGTCACAAATGAACTTTCCTTGGCTATCCGCTCCGTCCGGTCGTTGCTGGAATATCTGGAACGTGATCCACAGGCGCTAATTCTTGGTAAAGAGGGAGACAAGAAATGATGGGTTATGTCATTAATAAGTGGCTACTGCTGCTCTGTTGCGTTCTTCTGGTGACCGGTTGTATCGGGCGCAAGTCTCCGGAGGTTACCTACTATAGCCTCCTGACCATGGAACAGATGGGTGAAGTCCAGCCCGTCTCCTCTCATCCAGAGATCAAATTGGGGATCGGGCCAATTACTATTCCGGCCAGTCTTAAGCGTTCTCAGGTTGCAACCCGTCAGCACGGCAACCAGTATGCCTTTGATGAGTTCAACCGGTGGGCCGGTGTCCTTGAAAAAGATATTACTAATGTCGTTGGTGACAATCTAGGTGTCCTGCTCGGGGTTGAGAAAGTTGGCTTTTTCCCATGGATGCATTATTTCGCTCCCAGTTACCGGGTCATTGTTGACATTCAACGCCTGGATGGCTCTCTTGATGGCGAGGCGGTGCTGGGTGCTCGCTGGGCCGTTGCCGATGCCGAAGGCAAAGAGTTCCTCGCCGGAGACAAAATCGTTTTGCGTCAACCATTGCAGGAAGCTAGCTATGCTGCCCTGGTTAAGGCGGAGAGCCTTTTGGTCGCGGAACTGAGCAAGAAGATAGCTGGCGAGATTGATGGTCTGCTTAAGGGGATGTAGGAGAGGACCTCTACTGTTATCTTTCTGGGCGTACGTACTATAAGCCTTGCCAGAGGGAGAGCATCGAACAGGATTCCAGTTTTAGCTGGAATCCTGTCTCTTTATCTGCTTTATTGTCTAGCTGCGGTTGCCTGCTTTTGCGGCACCGTGGTAATTTAATATCTACGGAGTTTTTTACATGCATCCAGAAATCAAATGCCCACAGTGTCACCAACCCGCGGCCTGGCAAGACAACCCGGACCGGCCATTTTGTTCCGAGCGCTGTCGGTTGATCGACCTCGGCCAGTGGGCTGATGAATCCTACCGTATTAAAGGGCCATCACAGGAAACATTGTCAGAAGACAATGTCATCGACTTTTATAAAGAAAAACAATCGATTGAAAGGTCATAATTAATGTATCGCTTGATGATAAAAACTTCTTTCGCCGCCGCCCACAACCTAATCAACTACCAAGGTGATTGCGAAAATCTGCATGGCCACAACTGGCGCGTTGAAGTTGTTGTTGCTGCAAAAGAGCTTGATAAGGCCGGCCTCGGCATCGACTTCAAAATCTTGAAGAAACAAACCAATAGTTTGCTTGACGAGATGGACCACAAATATCTGAACGACCTGACCCCCTTCAAAAACGACAGCCCTTCATCTGAGAATATAAGCCGATATCTTTTTGAGCGTCTAAGCGAGACCTTGAATAACGAGAACATCACCGTTGAGAAGATT
>JAAXQF010000348.1 GCA_012974435.1 Desulfuromonadales bacterium
TGATAACGTCTGATAAAACAAAGAAGCAGGATCATGCTTTGGGTTAAAAGCCATTAGCCACAAAGATTAAGCCTTTGCCCTATCAGATTTGATCAGATTCTATCCGCGGCCAATTTGTCTTTCGTTTTTTAGTTTTGTTCCAATCTGCGTGCATCAGCCCTTATCTGTGTTCGACAATGATTCAGTCCACAAGTTTAAGCTTTAGACCTCTCAGCTTGTTAGTGCCTCTAGTGCATCGGGACACTCCCGCTCGTGTACTGCTGAAAGCCCCCGAATAGCGATTGGCCCATTGATAAACATGGCGCTTATCTTTTCTCTCTGTTACTTTATGGTAACTAATCCTTAGGATTAAATATTGAGTTTGGATGAGACGTAAATGTGACCGAGAATCAGTGGCTGTGATGAACGCTGTTGTCAGTCTTTGCTGAACATTCCCAGGAGATACGTAGATGGTTGCAAATATCGGTGAGAGTGGTGAATTTACGCAGCTCGGTATCCCCATGTTTTCGGATGCCGTAGCGGCGGGCTTTCCCAGCCCGGCAACAGATTATTGTGAACGCAAGCTGGATCTGAACGAGCTCTGTATTCAAAAACCCGCTGCGACCTATTTTGTGCGTGCGCAGGGCGATTCCATGATTGACGCTGGCATCTTCCCCGGTGATGTTCTGGTCATAGACCGGTCGATCGACGCATCACACGGTGATATCGTGATTGCTGCTGTGAACGGTGAGTTAACGGTGAAGCTGCTGGAGACGAAGCCTCAAACCAGACTCGTCCCCATGAACAGTCAGCATGCACCGATCGTTATCCCCGAGGGCGCAGATCTGGAAATCTTTGGTGTCGCTACAAATGTGATCCATAGCCTTCGTAAATCATGAGCACGACCTTTGCCCTGGTTGATTGCAACAATTTTTATGCAAGCTGCGAACGGTTGTTTCGTCCAGACTTGAAAAACACCCCTCTTGTTGTTCTCTCCAACAACGATGGCTGCATCGTCGCGCGCAGCCAGGAGGTCAAGGACCTGGGCATCAAGATGGGCACCCCTCTCTTTAAAGCAAGAGAAGAGATAGACCGGCACGGCATTCAGGTCTTTTCTTCCAATTACACCCTCTACGGCGACATCTCTGCCCGGGTCATGCAAACGCTCGAGCAATTTAGCCCCAATGTCGAAGTATATTCAATCGATGAAGCCTTTTTGGATGTGACCGGTATCCGCGCCTTGAGCGATCATGGCCAATTGATCCGGTCCACTGTCATGCAACATGTTGGCGTTCCTGTTTGTGTCGGTATCGCACCAACCAAGACCCTCTCCAAACTGGCTAATAATGCGGCCAAGAAGTTCAAGGCAACCCAGGGCGTTGTTGATCTCACCGATCCGGAACGGCAAAAGCGTCTTATGCAGATCACACCCGTCTCCGATGTCTGGGGCGTTGGCCGTAAACTGACCGAAAGTCTGCAAAAGATCGGCGTTGATACGGCCTTGCGTTTGGCCCAGATGGAGCCGAGTCGTGCCCGGCAACGCTTCTCCGTGGTCTTGGAGAGGACTATTTGCGAATTGAACGGAGAAAGCTGTCTAGAACTCGATGAGACATGGCAGCCAAGACAGCAAATCATGTGCTCCAGATCGTTCGGTGAGAAGCTGACGCAATACTCTGATCTGAAAGAGACCGTCTGTGAGTTTGCAGCAAGGGCGGCTGAGAAGCTGCGTCGAGATAAGCAACTGGCCCTGATGGTGAATGTCTTCATCCGCACCAGTCCCTTCGATAAGACGGGACCTGGCTACTCCAACACGGCGACAGGCACGCTTACCCAGCCAAGCTCTGATACGCGCAAGATCCTGGATCTGGCCATCCGGCTGTTCGACATGGTTTGGCGAGATGGCTATCGCTATGCCAAAGCAGGGGTGATGTTGGGGGATTTCTGTTCGCCGAACGATGTTCAACTCAGCCTCTTCGACAGTCAAAAAGGCCGTTCAGAGAATGAAGCCTTAATGAAGGTGATCGACACCATTAACCGTGGCGGCCAGGGCAACATATGGTTCGGTGGCCAGCGGCCGCAAAAGGATTGGTTTATGCGGCAGGATAATGTTTCTCCCGCATACACAACACGTTGGAGTAGCATACCTGAAGTAAAATGAGATGGTTTAAGTGGAGGTTAAGAGTGATAACTAGAGCGTTCTGGTCTGGTTTGATCTTGAAGCTCTAAGGATAAAAGCGAAACCGACGGGTTGCGTCCCGTCTGACGCCGTACTTTTGCCCGGCAGCAAAAGTAAGCAAAAGTGCCGTCTTCTAGCGGAGGGCATATTCTTTCGCCTGGTTCCAGTGGTTTCTAAAGACTGAAGAGAATGGAATCCGGCCCGTTTCAGGGGGCCTCTCGACGCTGCTTTTGTGCAGTAATAAGATAAACAACATCAAACGTGCAAACAATTAGAACAGTAAATCCAACAAAAAGCGCTATAGCTTAACAATCTGAGTCACTTAGGCTGGAGTCGGGGACACTCAAGTTTATGTCCCTTTTAAGTGTCCTGACCCGAGACGAAACTCGCCCCGTTACCTCGGCTTTCAAGTGAAGGCATCGCAGATTGATTTGCTTTTTCTGTTCAATCCCAAATCCTTCTCTCTTTTACGATCCTCTGGCCGATGGCACTTCCGATAACGCTTGTCGCTGCCACACCAACAAGGGTCGTTTGCTTGCAGATCCTGCATGTTGGTTGGGTCGCCACCCTTTGATCTGTTGCTTTTTCTGTTGAACAACCAGTTGATTAATGTGCCCATGGTATACCTAGTTTTAACGTTGGTTTAATCGACGTATTGTCGATTCGTGTTACACGATTCGCACAGGATTTGATGTCGTCTAACTATTTTCTTGTCGCGCTTCATAGCAATAAACTAAAAATATTCGGCACCACAATCTGAAGCGCTAGGCAGCACTCTTAACCGGCGCCGGTTCAAAGCTTGAGTTCAGAGTGTTCTTGACAAAAAAGACGATTAACAAGCTGCTGCCGAGCTTGATAATGGTCTGTCCCCACATGGCGTCCCAGATCGGCCCGAAAGCCAGATACACAAACACAACCGAATCCAACGGTGTCCCTACGATATTGCTGACGATGGCGCGTCCCCGAAAGGATAGAGGGGTGGTTGTGAATACGGCCCAGTCCAATCCTTCGGCGACTACGAAAGCCCCTAAACTTGCCAGGGCCAGGGTGGGGGAAAAGAGTGCCGAGATTCCAGCTGCAACAAACATCCAAATCCAACAGCCCCATTTGCCAAATCTTCTCTGCACAAGGTCTCTTGCTGTGAAAGTGAAGCCAATCGCCATAGCACCCGCGGGGAAAGAAAGCCCCGCTACATGAACGATCCCAAACTGCATAACCAGCAGATTGGCAATGACTATTGATCCCAGGTAAAAAATTGCTTCAAACATTGATGCCTCTCAAATATTTATTTGTAATGATGACCGATATTATCACCTTTGGCGGACGGGTGCAAAATATGAGCTCATAAATGTATTCGGTGTCTAGTTCGGCAACTCAAGACATGAGGGGGAGAAGTGCATTGAGAGGCTGTAGGGGAGAGGATAGACCCGAGACTTATATTGTTTAACAGGGATGATGGGGGTAAAAGGGATAGCCCTTTAAGGCAAGGCATTAAACGTTCATTCCGGGAAGCAGTTATGACTCGGGCTCAAAATGACCCCGGATTTAGAGCTGAGATGATTAGCGAGGCGATCTTAGGGTCTGGTACTCGATGCCTGACCCTGCCTTTGCGCCGCTTGCAGCCTTAACTTCCCAAGTACCAGGTACCTGTCCTCAAAGATTTCCGCGTCCCGGTCTTAAAGCCTTCGTCCTTAATTTTTGTTCTCCGTATCCAGAAACGGTTTAAGCAAATCGAGCGGTATCGGGAAGATGATCGTCGAATTCTTCTCGGTGGCGATCTCGGTCAGCGTCTGCAAAAAACGCAGTTGCAGGGCACCGCTCTCTTTCGAGATCACCGCGGCGGCGTCGGCGAGTTTCTGTGAGGCCTGGAATTCACCTTCGGCGTGGATGATTTTGGCGCGCCGCTCGCGCTCGGCCTCGGCCTGGCGCGCCATGCTGGCCTAGCACGCTGCGCAGAGAGGTCTGGGCCAACTGGCTGGTGGCATAGAGGTAATCTTCGACCTCGATCAAAGCTTTTTCCGGCTCCACCACACGAAAGTAAAGGACCGCGTTGACCTTGACCGAGACGTTGTCCTTGGTGATCACATCCTGCGGTGGAACATCCATGGCCACGGTGCGCAGGCTGACTTTAATAATCTTGTCGATCACAGGAATAACAAAGCGCAATCCCGGTCCCTTGACCATGGCGAAACGACCAAGACGGAACACGACACCGCGCTGGTATTCGAAGAGAACGCGCACGGCACTGCTGATAATGCTGATGATAAACACCAGGATAATCGCCCAGCCAATCAGTTCAGTCGGAAACATAGTCTTTCTCCTTTGCCGTAGAGACTGTTGAGTTGTCTTTGACAGCACGGACCAGCAGTTTCAGGTTGGCTTCGCTGCGTACAATTTCGATTTCGCTGCCTGATGCGATCGTCTCCTCGGCATGGGCATCCCAATATTCACCATGCACATAGACCTGACCGCGTGGATCAAGCGCCGTTACTGCTTGGCCGCGCTCACCGATCATCCCTTCGAGCCCGGAGACGAAACGGGTTTTCTGTACGCGTACCACGAAAAACAGCACCAGGCTGATGACACTGGCACAGATCAACACGGTTGCTGCGATTACCGAACGTGAGATCTGCAGGTATGGCTCAGGGCTGTCGACCAGGATCAGCGAGCCGAAGGTCAGTGCGATCAGGCCGCCGACTGTGAGCATGCCGTAGGAGACCACCTTGATCTCGAGGATAAACAGGATGATGGCGAGCAGAATCAGCAGAACGCCAATATAGTTACGCCAGGTCATCTCAGCATAGCTGAGCACCGCTCCGCGGGTGACCAGTTTACGGGGCTTGCCGTTGCGCAGATAAGTTCTGTCGTCGAGTTTTTTAAGGAGATCTTGCTCATCAGTTGCGATCAGGTCGATCGCCTTGAGTTCAAGCGCCTCTTGAGCTGCGGTGGAGATTGAATCGCGCACGATCTGCTCGGCCCAATCACGATTTCTACCTCGTTGCTCTGCGAGACTTCGAGCGTAGGCGACCGCATCGTTTACCACCTTTTCCATCACGGTATTGCCCTGTTCGTTGTCACCGGTTCCGCCAATGCCTATCGATACCGGATGAGCTGCACCGATATTGGTGCCTGGGGCCATCGCAGCAAAATCAGCTGCAAGGGTGATCAGGGCGCCGGCTGAGGCCGCCCGGGCTCCCGAGGGGTAAACGTAAACGATGACAGGAATTTTAGAAGCGAGGATCTTCTGGATAATGACGCGCATCGAACTGTCGAGTCCGCCTGGCGTGTCGAGTTCAATCAGAAAGGCCCGTGCGTTACCATTGTTGGCTGTATCCAGTTCGACACTGATGAAATCAGCCAGCACCGGGTTGATGATCCCGGCCACACGCACCACTCTGATATTCGCAGGGGTAGTGATTTCTTCGGCCTTGAGCAGTAATCCTGTGCTTAACAGCACCAGGATGACCAGGCTGCAGAGGTAGACAGATTTTAGCATTCTTCAATCATATCAAGGCAGGCCTATGTGTCAAAAAAAGGTCGCTCTGGCAATAGGATAGAAGTGGTTGTTGATAATTCTTGTAAGACGGGGACAATTGTTGGAGTTGCAAGATCTCGTGTTCCACAGATCATTAATCTGTCGCGCTTTATTGTTGGATCTTGAAGTTCTAAGGATAAAAGCGAAACCGACGGGTTGCGTCCCGTCTGACGCCATACTCTTTTGAAGCCCCAAAAGAGTATGCAGAAAATGGCTGCGCTGCGCTTGGCATGTTTTGCGCGTGGTTGTCTGCTGATAAAAAATTAGAGTGACAAGGCTCTAGTAGACTACGCTTCCCCCGTTAGCAACGAGGCCCTTGAGGTCCTCTCCGGCAGTGCTAGTTTGCACGTTTGGTGCTGTTTATCTTATTGCTGCAAAAAAGCAGCATCGAGAGGCCCCCTGAAACGGGCCGGATTCCATTCTCTTCCGTTTTTAGAGGACACTGAAACCAGGCCAAAGAATATGCCCTCCGCAAGGAGAAGGCACTTTTGCTTACTTTTGCTGCCGGGCAAAAGTACGGCGTTTGGCGGAACGCGACCCGCCGATTTTGCCTTTCTTCTTACAAAAGACAAAAAGCGCAATAGCTTAACAATCTGCTTCATTTAGGCTGCAAAAAGAATTCAAAGAGTCTCACACTGAATAGCCAACATCAAAAACAGCATGACAGGATGGACAGACAAAGAGCCACTTGGTGGTGTCCTGTTCTTTTTTGAAGGCGGAATGAAAACCGTCTTTGTAACCACACAAAGGGCAAATTTTGAATTCGTCAGCAATCGTGATCCTGTGAATCTCTTCGATCATAGGTGCTCCCTCGAATAAAGGGCACAATACTTAATTTCATTGTGCCCACTTAAAATAACAGGTGGCTTCTCTGCTACCAGCCCGTGGCCGCTTCGTTGGCAAGGACAATGGCCAACTTGTCCTGAACCTGGTTCAAGCGTTCAGCGGTGAGTGCAGCGATGTTGCGCATGAAGATGTAGGCCAGATGATAGTTTGTTTCGAAGAGCTTCTCGAGAGTTTCCCGGTCGATTTCGAGCAGTGTGGTTTCCCCGTTGCAGTAGCCGGAGAGCCGGTACTTATAAGGCGGCACAATCATCGACCAACCGACGGTTGCCCCCGGTTTGAGTGACACGATGGTCGTGTCGGCGTTCTCCCGCTGTGGCATCTCAAAGTGGAGGCTGATCCCTCCGTTTAAGATCAGATGCAGCTTTTTAGCCTCTGATTGCTCAACGAACAACCGGGTGCCATCTTTGTAGGTGTTCTCATGACACTGGCGTAAAAACGCTGTTGTTTCGTCTGGAGCCAACCCCTTAAAGAGACCCTCTGCAAACAATGCTGTGGTATTACTCATAACCACCTTCCTTTCTTGCGTCGATTAACAAGCAGCCAGTACAACTCAGATATTAAAAGAATACCTGTTTTTTTGGCGATTGCATGTCTATGCAACAGTTTATGCACACCTAGATTCACAAGACTTTATTGTTTAACAGGGATGAAGGGGGTAAAAGGGATAGCCCTTTAAAGCAAGGCATTAAGTATTCTAGTCTGGTTTGATCTGTGTGCATCAGAACTTATCTGCGTTCGACAACAATTTTGTCTTCAGGGTTACCTATTCTTTCAGACATCTCCTTAATCTCCTTCATCCCTGTAAAAGGTAAGAACTGAAGGTTAGATCCTGAGCTTTCCTCGTGCCGCATGCCAGGTTCGTGTGTCTTTTTGTGCAATGTGTAGACCTGACCTCCAAACACTCGTGGTGGGTGTAAATTCTGTGAGTAGCATCCACACATACAATTTTTAATGTACACTTGATGTTCTTGGATAAATGCCGAGGACAGAACAGGACAACAAGCAGAAACGCCTACGATTAAAAGCAATAATCCCCAAAGGAGTCTGATGTGGACCTACAGTTGACCGATAAAATTGCCCTGGTCGTGGCTTCAAGCAAAGGGTTGGGTAAAGCAATCGCCGCGCAACTGGCCGCAGAGGGCTGTGATGTGATGCTGACTAGCCGTAACGCCGAGCAATTGGCCGCCACGCGGCAGCAGCTCTTGCCGAGCGCCAAGGGCAGGGTGGAGTACTGCCCCTGCGATATCACGAACCTTGACGACATTCGGACGTTGGTCGCCGAGACCCGCGAGCGGCTCGGGCCAGTCGATATTCTGATCAACAATGCCGGCGGCCCGCCGGGTGGAGGTTTTGATCAGGTTGATGATGCCGCCTGGCAGGCCGCCTTCGAGCTGAATCTGCTCAGCTATGTACGCTTGATACGCGAAGTCCTTCCGGATATGAAGCAGAAGGGCGGGCGCATCATCAATGTCACCTCCTCCTCGATCAAGCAACCGATTCCAGGGCTGATTCTCTCCAACGCTTTCCGCATGGGGATTCTCGGTCTGGCAAAAAGCCTGGCCGACGAACTGGCCCCATACAAGATTCTGGTCAACACTGTCGCTCCGGGACGGATTGCGACCGACCGCACCAGCTACCTTGACCAGCTCAAGGCTGACAAGCGGGGGATCAGTAAGGAGCAGGTGGTCGCCGAATCGCAGCAAAACATCCCATTAAAACGCTACGGAGAGACCGAGGAGTTTGCCAGAGTGGTCTGTTTTCTCGCTTCCGGGGCCAGCTCCTACGTGACCGGCAGTACTCTTATGGTCGATGGTGGCATGGTCAAGGGCTATTGATCCTAAAACCTTGAGACGCGTAAAAATCGACTTGTTTGCTAGCCAGACTTGCAACTTCATTGCTGTCCAGTAGATTTAATGAGGAAATAGTTTTTCTCATTCATACATTCACCCTCTTTGCCCCCATGAATGAGGGCAACGGATTCGGGAGAAGTAATCCCACTAACCTCAAGGAGGAAACAATGAAGATGCGGATCAGACAACTCATGTTTGTCGTCGCGGCAGTCACCCTGCTGTGCGGTTCTATCACCACGGTTCAGGCTGCGGATGAGCGCAGTTACCTGATGGCCACTGCCTCCACCGGTGGGACCTACTACCCGGTCGGCGTCGCCCTGTCTACCCTGGTCAAGGTCAAGCTGCAGCCGAAGCAGAAGATCGGCATGTCGGCCATCAACTCGGCCGGTTCCGGCGAAAACATCAAGCTGCTCAGAGAAGATGAAGTCCAGTTCGCGATTCTGCAGGGCCTTTACGGCTCATACGCCTGGCAGGGTACCGGCCCGATCAAGTCGGAAGGTCCGCAGAAGAACCTGCGTTCGGTGACCA
The DNA here is from genome assembly GCA_012974435.1 of Desulfuromonadales bacterium. Taxonomy (GTDB): domain Bacteria; phylum Desulfobacterota; class Desulfuromonadia; order Desulfuromonadales; family BM103; genus M0040. The sequence continues at coordinate 8,915 of JAAXQF010000348.1, forward strand.
TGCTCTGGCAGAATGTTGAGCATTTCACAATCAACAAAAAGTTCGTCAAGACCGGTACCGTTGCCGATCTGGTCGGCATGAAGGGCGAGTCGATGGCGCTTGGCAAAAAGAACTCCGGCACCCTCGGTTCTAACACGGTATTGATTGGCAACCTTGGCGTCGATGTGGCGAAGGATTACAGCCTGGTCTATGTTGGTTACGGCCCCTCGGCTGATGCCTTGCAAAACGGTCAGGTTGCCGGCATGGGAACTCCGGCCGGCGCTCCGGTCAGCGCAGTCACCAAGGCGATGGCTAATATGGGCGATGATATCACTGTGCTCGATTTTACCGACGAGCAACTCAAACAGGCCGACGGCGGCATGGCTCTCTGGACCCGTTACGTAATCCCGGCTGAAACCTACCCGGGTCAGACCAAAGAGATCAAGACCATCGCCCAACCGAATTTCCTCTCGGTTCGTGCCGATGTGGACGAGGATGCCGTCTATCAGATCACCAAGACTATGTACGAGAACCTGCCGTTTTTGAACGCCATCCATGGCGCAACCAAGGCGATGTCGATTGAAAAAGCGATCGCCGGACTGCCGATGCCGCTGCACCCCGGTGCGGCCAAGTATTACCAGGAAGTCGGTATCACCATTCCCGCCAGGTTGATTGCTCAATAAGTTAAGTAATCTCCCCGGCCGCCATAGTTGCGGCCGGGGTGTTTTCCCTTCCCCGAGGAGAGGCGATGACTGATCCTGCAACCGAGCCTACGACCTATCTGAACCGGTCTCTCATCATTCTCGGTGTCGCTATTTCTTTGATGCACATCTGGTTCAATGTGGTGACAGTGCTGTCCTCGCTCTGGCAGAACTCGCTGCATTTTGCCGGCTTTGCCCTGATGGCATCGCTGGTTTACCCGTTGCGCAAGAATCCAACCATCGCCTGGCGAGCCATGGATATCCTGTTGGGGCTGCTCGCCGCCGGGTCGGGTCTCTACCTGATAGCCATGGAAGACGCCATCTACGCGCGCGGCGTGCGCATGCTCCCCGGTGAGTGGGTGGCCGGTATCATCCTGATTCTCTGCGCCCTGGAATTCACCCGGCGGGTCGCCGGCTGGTTTATCCCGGTGCTGATCATGATCGCGTTGAGTTATGTCGGCTGGTGGGGTGGAAAGATTAGCGGGGTGTTCAAATTTGCCGGCCTGAGCCCTGAAACCATCCTTTTTCGCAGCATCTACGGTGACGACGCCCTGTTCGGCACCATTGCCGGCATCTCGTCCAGCTACGTGTTCATGTTTATCCTGTTCGGTGCCTTCCTGCTCCGTTCCGGAGCCGGTGAATTCGTCATCGACCTGGCCCGCTCCGTCGCCGGGCGCATGGTTGGTGGCCCCGGCCTGGTGGCGGTTATGGCCTCCGGGCTGATGGGCACCATCTCCGGTTCCGCTGTTGCCAACACCGCCTCGACCGGCGTTATCACCATCCCGCTGATGAAGCGCGCCGGTTTCCCGGCCAAGTTCGCCGCCGGGGTCGAAGCCGCGGCCTCGACCGGTGGCCAGCTGATGCCGCCGATCATGGGCGCCGGGGCCTTTGTTATGGCCACCTACACACAGATCTCCTATAACATCATCGTCGTTGTTAGCATTCTGCCGGCAATCCTTTATTTTGCAGCGGTCGGTTTCTTTGTCCGCATCGAGGCCAAGCGCAGTCATGTCGATGCGCTGGATACCGAAGAAGTCTCGGCGATCGAGGTTCTCAAGAAAGGCGGTATCGTCTTCCTGCTGCCGATTTGCGTGCTGATCGGCCTCTTGATCTACGGTTTTACCCCTACTTATGCCGCTGGCATCAGTATCCTTGCCGTTATCGTCTCCTCCTGGTTTTCGGCCAACAAGATGGGGCCCAAGGCGATCATCGAAGCTATGGCCATGGGTGCGAAGAACATGGTCATGACCGCCATTCTGCTCTGTTCGGTCGGCCTGATCGTCAATGTTATCGCCACGGCTGGAGTCGGCAACACCTTCTCGTTGATGATCAACGAGTGGGCCGGGCACAGCCTGCTTATCGCCATATCCCTGATCGCCCTAGCTTCGCTTGTGCTTGGTATGGGGCTGCCGGTCACCGCGGCCTATATCGTCCTCGGCACCCTCTCGGCACCGGCCCTGCAAGCCCTGATCTCTGATGGTCTACTGGTCAACGCGCTGGTAAGCGGCCAGATTCCGGAAGCGGCCAGGGCGATTTTCATGATCGCAGCGCCAGACAGCCTGGCGGAAATCGGTAACCCGATGACCACCGCCGCCGCCCGGGCGATCGTCGACGCGGTGCCGGTCGATATGGCCGGTATGGTCCGTGAAGCGGTCCTCACACCACATGCGCTGACATATGCGCTGCTCTCCGCACACCTGATCGTCTTCTGGCTGAGCCAGGATTCCAACGTTACGCCACCAATCGCGCTCGCCGCTTTCACTGGCGCCGCCATCGCCGGTACCAAGCCGATGGAAACCGGTTTACAGTCCTGGAAGCTTGCCAAGGGGTTATACATTGTTCCGCTGCTGTTTGCTTACACACCCTTTATCGGCGGTTCCTGGATCGACGACTTCACGATCTTCTTCTTTGCCCTGTTCGGCTTATATGCCTTTGCTGCCGGCCTGGAG
>JAAXQF010000259.1 GCA_012974435.1 Desulfuromonadales bacterium
GGGACTTAAAATCCCTCGACCGTAAGGTTGTACGAGTTCGATTCTCGTCCCGGGTACCATAACTTGAATAAGGGGTTGGCCGATTGACTGGCTGACCCCTTGTTTTTTTATGTCTCTGTTGACTGATCTTTTGCTTTGCATGCGATCAACCCAAAGAAAACAGACTCCTTACATCTTATTGCCTGACTGAAAATAAAAGAATTTTATATAAGAAACAATCTTGTTATATTCTAAATTGCTGACCTGCTCAGCGTTTTATACTTTTCTTCGTTCGTCGTTTTTGGAGCCTGAACAATATGGGTGTTACAGTTGTTATTCCAGCACGTTATGCTTCCACCCGGTTTCCCGGCAAGCCGCTCGCTAATTTGTGCGGTAAGCCGATGATCCAATGGGTTTATGAGCGTTCGTCACTTTGTGAGCTGGTCGACAGGGTTATCGTTGCGACCGATGATAATCGCATTGCTCAAGCAGTGGATGCCTTTGGCGGTGATGTTGTCATGACTCGCGCAGATCATCCCACTGGCACGGATCGTTTGGCGGAGGTTGCCGAAGGTCTTGATGATGAGTTGATCGTTAACGTTCAGGGCGATGAGCCCCTGATTGATCCGGCCATGATCCAGGCGGCTGTTGCACCTCTTCTGGCCGACAGTTCTATCCCCATGGGGACGCTGAAAACACCACTGACGTCGGCCGAAGAGTTTCTTAACCCCAATGTTGTTAAGGTCGTCACCGACCAGCAAGGCTTTGCCCTGTATTTCTCCCGTGCGCCAATCCCCTATCCACGTGATTTCAATGACGATGTTGAACGTCGCTGGCCTGAACTGGCAACAGCCAAGCACATCGGCCTTTATGTCTATCGACGTGAGTTTCTCCTTACTTATCCGCAGTTGAAGTCGACGCCTCTGGAAGCACAGGAATGTCTTGAACAGTTACGTGCTCTTGAGCATGGCTACAGAATTCGTGTTGCTGAGACTGATTTGGTGGGGCAGGGGGTTGACACCCCTGAAGACCTGGAGCGGGTGAAGATGTTATTGTCCTCTTGAAAGGTTAGATTAAGTTTTCGGCAATAAGGGGTTTTCATTTCACCTGCGGAAGTGTAAAATCTCAGGCTTGTTTGTTTTTGTCAGTAAATCTGTTAATCGGTCAGGAGAATCCATGAAGACCAAGTTTATTTTTATTACCGGCGGCGTTGTTTCCTCTCTCGGTAAAGGGTTGGCAGCGGCATCTATCGGTGCCCTTATGGAAGCACGTGGTTTAAAAGTTTCCATGCAGAAGTTGGACCCCTATATCAACGTTGATCCGGGAACCATGAGCCCTTTTCAGCACGGTGAGGTTTTTGTCACTGATGATGGTGCTGAGACCGATCTGGACCTGGGCCATTATGAGCGCTACACCACCGCCAACCTGACCAAAAAATCCAACTTTACGACCGGTCAGGTCTATGATTCGGTTATTCGTAAGGAACGCCGTGGTGATTATCTGGGTGGTACGGTTCAGGTCATCCCCCATATCACAAACGAGATCAAGAGTAAGATCCTGGAGAATTCCAAGGGTGTTGACCTGGCGCTCGTTGAAGTAGGCGGTACCGTTGGTGATATCGAATCCCTGCCTTTCCTTGAGGCCATTCGCCAATTCCGCATTGATCTTGGCCCCGAGAATGTCCTTTATATCCACCTGACCCTGGTTCCCTATATTCCGACTGCCGGCGAGTTGAAAACCAAGCCGACTCAGCACAGCGTTAAGGAGTTACGCCAGATCGGTATCCAGCCTGATATCCTGCTCTGCCGTTGTGATCGTGAACTGCCTCGTGACATGAAGAGCAAGATCTCACTGTTCTGTAATGTCCGCGAAGAAGCTGTCATTACGGCTAGAGATGTGGGGACAATCTATGAAGTTCCACTGGCCTTTCATGAAGAGGGTCTGGACGAAAGAATTATTGAAGCGCTCAATATCTGGACCAAGAAGCCTGACTTGAGTGGTTGGCAAAGAATCGTTAAGCGAGTTAAGGAGCCTGCAGGCGTGACGACAATCGCGATTGTCGGTAAATATGTAGATCTGACCGAGAGCTACAAGTCTCTTGCCGAGGCTTTGACGCATGGCGGCATCGGCAACAACTGCCGGGTGCAGTTGCAGTATGTTGATTCAGAGGCTCTGGAGCGGCACGGTGTTGGCTCGACGTTTGATGATGTCGACGGTATCCTGGTCCCGGGTGGTTTCGGCGAGCGTGGCAGCGAAGGGAAGATTGCTGCGATTACTTATGCCCGGGAAAACAAGATCCCCTTCTTTGGTATCTGTCTTGGCATGCAGATGGCCGTAGTTGAGTTTGCGCGTTCGGTCTGTAAAATCGAGGAAGCCTATTCCAGTGAATTCAAGGAAGACGCCAAGAACCCTGTCATTCACATTATGGAAGGGCAGAAGAAGGTCAAGGGTAAAGGCGGTACAATGCGTCTTGGGGCTTATCCCTGCTCTTTGCAGGAGAAGACTCTGGCACGCAGAATTTATGGCCAGAAAGATATCGGTGAACGTCATCGTCATCGTTTCGAGTTCAATAACGCCTACCGCGAAGCTCTGGAAAAGTGCGGGTTGGTTCTTTCAGGTGTCTATTCAGAAGAGAACCTGGTTGAGATTGTCGAGATTACTGATCACCCCTGGTTCCTCGGTTGCCAATTTCATCCGGAATTCAAATCACGGCCAATGGCTCCTCACCCACTCTTCGAGTCTTTTGTTGGGGCATGTTTCAAGGCCAGCAAAGGTCAGGATGGTCAATGAGTAAAATACTTTCAGCGGGATCTGTAAAAATTGGTGGGGACAACCCTCTGGTGCTGATTGCTGGTCCCTGCGCCATAGAGAGTCTTGAACATACCTTGAGCATGGCCAGGGCTTTGCGTGAGATTGCCGAGCGTGTCGGTGTCAGCCTTGTTTTTAAGGCATCGTACGACAAGGCCAATCGAACGTCTGTTAAATCCTATCGTGGCCCCGGTATCGGCGAGGGGTTGAAAATCCTGCAAGCTGTCAAGGAAGAGACCGGTCTGCCAGTCATCTCCGATGTTCATGATGTTACTCAGGTTAAAGCTGCGGCCGAAGTCCTCGATATCATGCAGATCCCGGCATTCCTCTCTCGTCAGACCGACTTGTTGGTCGCTGTAGGTGAGACCGGTCGTATCGTTAATATCAAGAAGGGCCAGTTCCAGGCCCCCTGGGATATGGAGAATGCTATCGGTAAGGTTCTCTCCACCAGTAATGATAAGATCCTGTTGACCGAGCGTGGCGCATGTTTTGGATATAATAACCTGGTGAGCGACATGCGCTCTCTGGTTATCATGCGCCAGCTTGGCTATCCGGTGGTTTTTGATGCAACTCATTCTGTACAGTTGCCCGGTGGTGCCGGTTCCGCTTCTTCAGGGCAACGAGAATTTGTGGCGCCACTTTCACGTGCAGCTGTTGCCACAGGGATTGACGCTCTTTTCTGGGAAGTTCATGACAACCCCGAAAAGGCTCTATGCGACGGGCCGAACAGCCTGTCACTGGACTCCGTTGAGGCCATGTTGCGTACTATGTTGTCTCTTGATGAAATCGTCAGGTCATAAATGAATAAATATTCAGAAATTATTGAGGCGGCCCGCAAAGTTATTCAGATAGAGGCCGATGCGGTAGAAGCTTTGGCTGCCCGTCTGGATGATCGCTTTGCACAAGCGGTGGAAATGATCCTTGCCTGCACCGGCCGCGTCGTAGTGACCGGCATGGGTAAGTCCGGTTTGATCTGCCAAAAAATGGCCTCGACCATGGCTTCGACAGGGACTCCCGCTATTTTCCTGCATCCTGCCGAAGGTGTACATGGCGATTTGGGGATGTTGATGAAGGGTGATGTTGTTGTTGCTGTTTCCAACTCCGGTGAGACCGAGGAAATTACCCGAATTCTCCCTATCATCAAGCGTATGGGGCTACCTCTGGTGGCAATGGCTGGTAACTCTTCCAGTACCTTGGCTCGAGCAGGAGATGTTTTTCTGGATATTTCCATTAAGGAAGAAGCCTGCCCTCTGCAGTTGGCGCCAACGGCGAGTACGACGGTCACCCTGGCTATGGGGGATGCCCTTGCTGTCGCTCTGCTTTTGCAGCGTGGTTTCCGAGAAGAAGATTTTGCTCTTTTTCACCCTGGCGGTGCGCTGGGGAAGCGTTTGCTCTTGCGAGTCGAAGATCTGATGCATGTCGACGACTCTGTACCGACAGTTCTCGCCGGCACTCCTTTGAAAGATGCACTCTACGTCATCTCCAGTAAAAAATTGGGGATTACCGGTGTTGTAGATGAGCAAGGCGACCTGCTCGGAGTCTTCACAGATGGTGACCTGAGACGTAAGATAGAGAAGGGCATCGAAGTCCTTAACCTCCCCATTTGTGAACTTATGGGTGGCAAGCCAAAGCGTATTTTGCGTACTAATCTGGCGGCCAAAGCGCTGCAGCGCATGGAAGAGTACAAGATTACCTCACTCTTTGTTTTTGAGTCGGATGAAGAACAGAAGCCGATCGGTATTATTCACTTGCATGACTTGCTCAAGGCCGGAGTGATCTGATGGTTTTAGACTTTGCCACAATCAAGCTGCTGCTCCTCGATGTTGATGGCGTCATGACCGACGGACGTATCACCTATGATAACGACGGCGGTGAATTGAAATCTTTTGATGTCAAGGATGGCCACGGTCTCAAACTCTTGCAAAGAGCTGGCATCGAAATTGGTATCATTACCGGGCGCCAGTCGGAAGTTGTTGCCCGCAGGGCGGCAGAACTCGGTATTGAACTGGTTTACCAAGGTGTGAAAGACAAGCTCGTTCCTTTCAATGAAATTCTCGAAAAGCTAAGGATCTCACCTGAAGAAGTTGCTTATGTCGGCGATGATGTCGTTGATCTGCCGGTTATGAGGCGGGTCGGTTTTGCGGTAACTGTTGCCGATGCTGTTGAAGACGTGAAGCCTTTTGCTGACCTTGTCACGACTCGTGATGGGGGGCGGGGGGCGGTCCGGGAAGTCTGTGATTTTCTGCTCAAGAAATCAGGCCGCTGGGCAGCTGTAGCCAATCGTTATTTCGAAGATTAATCTCCTATACAATTCTCATGCCAAATCGTCATATTGCGCTTTACAGTAAATATCCTCAAGTGTATACTTGTTCCTGCCCATGAGCTATCTAAAACCCCGTAATTTTCTGCTCGTTCTGGCCTTGGTTCTGGCGCTGGTGCTGATTGCTGTTATTGCCATGCGCTACAGTCCTGAACAACAGTTGGAAGCCGTTGTAAAGGCTTTGCCAAAAGGTATCGATGTCACTCTGGATGATATTGACTATACTCATATTGAGGATGGCAAGCCGCGCTGGAGGCTGGTGTCTAACCAGGTGGAACGAAGGGCAGATTCCGGCATCCTGGGGCTTGCTGAGCCTGAATTGAACTTCTTTGATGAGCAGGGTGAGCCCGCAGGCTCCATTCGTGCGATTCAGGGTGAGGTCAGCAGTGATTATCAAGCTGTTAAGCTACGCGGTGATGTTTTTTTTCAGCACGTCGGTGGTTATACGTTTCAGACGGAAAGCCTTGATTACGATCATGCTACGCAAAAAATGACAACCGAGGCACATGTTCTTATGGTCGCCGACGGTATGCGCCTTGAAGGTAAGGGGATGACTGCTTATCTGCAAGAGAAACGCTTACAACTGAATGCGGATGTTGACGGATTTCTCGATCCTGGAAAAATGAAATGACAACGTCTATGAATAAAATCGTTTTTATCTGCATCTTCCTGCTGCTGCCCTTGACCTCTCTGGCGGCCCCTGAACTTTCGTCAGAAAATCGTGGCCCGGTTGAAGTTACCTCTGATCGTCTTGAAGTTGACGATCTGGCACAAACTCTTGTTTTTATCGGCAATGCTGTTGCCACACAGGATGATGTTACGATTCACGGTGACCGCTTGACGATAAAGTACACGGGTGAAAAACGTGAGATCGAGCAAGTTGTTGCCGAGGGGGCTGTTCGTATCCTTCAAGGTACGCGGGTTGCGATAGGTGAAAGAGCAGTTCTGTATCACCTTGAAGAGCGCATTGTCCTGACCGGGTCTCCAGAGGTCCGTGATGGTGATAATTTTGTCAAGGGCCAGGAAATTACAGTTTACCTGAATGACAAACGAAGTGTTGTCACCGGTGGTGCCGGCGGTCGGGTGAACGCAGTTTTTACTCCCAAAACGGAGGAAAAACCTTGAATCACCTGTTGGCTGCACGCGGATTGTCAAAAAGTTATAAAGACAGGCAGGTGGTTTCATCTGTTGACCTGGATTTGAAGTCCGGTGAAGTCGTTGGTTTGCTTGGTCCGAATGGTGCCGGGAAAACCACCTCTTTTTACATGGTCGTAGGTCTGGTTCGCCCTGAGCAGGGTGAGGTTTTCCTTGATGATGAGAACTTAACCTCACTGCCTATGCACCAGCGGGCCCGAATGGGGATTTCCTACCTGCCTCAGGAAGCGTCGGTTTTTCGCAAACTGACAGTTGCTCAGAATCTTATGGCGATTCTTGAGACAACGGGAAAGTCGATAAAGAAACAGACTGAGCGCAGAGACCAGTTGCTGGAGGATTTCCGCTTGACGCATGTTGAAAAATCCTACGGTTATGCTCTCTCCGGCGGTGAGAGACGTCGCGTGGAGATTGCCAGGGCACTGGTGCTGGACCCGAGGTTTATATTGTTGGATGAGCCTTTTGCGGGGATTGATCCGCTTGCGGTTTTGGATATCCAGGAAATCATCACTGAGTTAAAAAATCGCCAGATCGGTGTCCTGATTTCTGATCATAACGTTCGTGAGACACTCGGTGTTTGTGATCGTGCCTATATACTTAATGAAGGTAGCGTGTTGGAGCACGGCACGCCTGATGAGATCGCACAGAGTCCTAAAGCCCGGGCGATTTACCTGGGTGAGAAGTTCCGGCTTTAACGCTGGGAAAAGAGATATTAAGGTTTTTGTTCGTGCAGAGACTTGACCTGAGGCTGCTGCTTTCCATTATGATGGTGATATGGCTTTAGAAATAAGACAACAACTTAAGCTCAGTCAGCAACTGGTTATGACGCCACAGCTGCAACAGGCGATCAAACTGTTGCAATTGTCGCGCATGGAGCTGATGGATGTGGTGCGCGAAGAGCTTGAAGAGAACCCTGTCCTTGAGGAAGGCCAGGAAACTCCGGACGAGAAGACTCCAGGCGAGGAAGAACAGGCCGCTGCAGATGCTCAGTCGCAGGAAACCACCCAGGAAGCAGAGGGTGAAGGCGATGGCATGGCGGATATCGATTGGAAGACGTATCTGGAAAGCTACAGCCTTGGTGGAACGACAGCAGATAGCTATGAAGACGATGATGATCGTCCTTCCTATGAGAACCTCCTGACCAAGAAAACTTCGCTTGCCGATCACCTTATGTGGCAGCTCAACCTCTCCCGCCTGGAAAACCTGGAACGCTCCATTGCCGGTGAGATTATCGGTAATCTGGATAATGATGGTTACCTCCATGTCTCGGTCGAGGAGTTGTCCGAGCAGGCAGCCTGCGCAACAGAAGTGGTCGAAAGGGCTCTCTCCGCGGTCCAGGATTTCGATCCTCCCGGCGTTGCCAGCCGTAATCTGCAGGAATGTCTTCTCAAACAGATTGATCTGCTTGATATGTCAGAAGACCTGGTCGGGGTTATCCTGAGGGACCATCTGCAAGAATTGGAAAATCGGCGCTACCAGGTTATCGCCAGGAGTCTCCAGGTGCCTCTGGAAGAAGTGTTTGGTGCAGCCAAGTTTATCAGCAGTCTCGATCCTCGACCGGGCAGTTCGTATGGTCAGGACGATGTCCACTATATTGTTCCGGATATCTTCGTCTATAAAGTCAGTGATGAGTTTGTTGTTGTCCTGAATGATGATGGACTGCCCAACCTGCGCATTAACTCCTTTTACCGTAATGCGCTCTCCGGTTCAGCTCAGCTTGATGCCAAAGCCGGTGAATATATTCAGGAGAAGTTGCGCGGCGCGCTCTGGCTGATCAAGAGTATCCATCAGCGACAAAGGACGATCTTCCGTGTCACCAAGAGTATCGTGAAATTTCAGCGTGAATTTTTTGAGCGAGGTGTTGATCACCTTAAGCCACTGGTCTTAAGAGATGTTGCTGAAGATATCGAAATGCACGAGTCTACGGTAAGCCGTGTTACGACCAATAAGTACGTCCAGACACCACAGGGCCTCTTTGAACTTAAATACTTTTTCAACAGCGGTATCAATACAACAGGTGGTGATTCCATTGCTTCGGAAAGTGTGAAGAGCAAGATCAAAGAACTCATTGCCGATGAGAATACCCGCAAGCCTTATTCAGACCAGAAGATTGTTGATCTCCTGCGTGATCAAGGCATTGATATTGCTCGCCGGACTGTGACTAAGTATCGTGAGATGCTGGGTGTTGGTTCGTCGACACAAAGAAAAAGACTCTTTTGACCTTGTCTAATTCCCGAAGCGGGCCTCTTATCCAAGCTTAGGGATGGTTTTCTGCAAACCAGCAGGTATAATTGTTTTCACATGGTCTTGTTGATAACCTTTAACCAGGAGGTTCGAAATTATGCGCATAAATGTGACCTTTCGACATATGGAAACGAGTGAGCCCGTACGTAATTATGTTGAAGAGAAACTAATAAAGGTCAAAAAATATATTGATGAACCCGTTGAGGCGCAGGTTGTCCTCTCTGTAGAGAAAAAAATTCGACACAAGGCGGAAGTTTCTCTCGGTGCCAAAGGGATTACAATCAAGGCCTCCGAAGAAACGTCGGACATGTATGCGGCGATTGATGGTGTTTTGGATAAGCTGGATCGTCAGTTGAAGCGTTACAAGGATAAGATCAAGAAGCACAAGCCGCTAAGTGGACGGGAGCGGCGTGTTAAGAAAACAATTTTCACAGCAGAGAGTATCGATGAGGGTCACGACGAGCCGAGCATCATTAAATCGGACAGTTTTGATGTGAAACCGATGTCCGTTGACGAAGCAGTCATGCAGATGGATCTGCTCGATAAGCAGTTTCTGGTCTTCACGGATTCGTCCTCGGATGAGATTAATGTTGTGTATCGTCGCAAAGATGGCAATTATGGCTTGATTGTCCCTCAGTCCTAGTGCATTCTTTACAGCAGGCGGCAATCTGTCGCCTGCTGTTGTATTTTCTAACACTTTGAATAATCAGGTTAATCGTGAAATGAAGATTTCGGAGTTGCTTGATCCTGCGGCGATCGTCGCAGATTTAAACGGAACGGGTAAGAAAGACGTTTTGGCAGAGTTGACGGATGCTCTGTTAAAGGCTGATTCGAGCCTCGTCCGTGATGATGTCCTGAAAGTCTTGATGGAGCGGGAACGTCTCGGCTCAACGGGTATTGGAGACGGTGTCGCAATCCCTCATGGCAAGTTGAAGGATATTGACCGTCTTCTGATTTCCTTTGGCTTGAGCCGGCAAGGAGTCGATTTTGATTCCATGGATGGCAAGCCTGCTCACCTTTTCTTCCTTCTGGTAGCTCCTGAAGAGTCGGTTGGCGTTCATCTGAAGACTCTCGCGCGCATTTCAAAGTTGCTGAAGAGCACGGCAGTGCGTGAGCGCCTGCAGTCAGCTGTCGACAGCTCTGAGATTCACAAGATTATTGCTGAAGAAGAAGAACAACTCTAAACGGTTGAATTGATGCCCCGTCTGAGTATCTCAGAATTGCTGTCCGAGACGGAGGCCGGGCTTGATCTGGAGTTGTTAGCCGGAGAGCGTGGCCTGAGCCGTTTTGTTCAGGTTCCCAGAATTCAGAAACCCGGCCTGGCCTTGGCGGGTTATACCAAAAACCTTCATGCCGACCGTATCCAGGTCCTCGGTGCCACAGAACTCAGCTACCTGTCAGAACTGACGCAACGTGATTCAGAAAAGGCAGAAGAACACATCGCGCAGCTCTGCGCTCTCGACGTCTGCTGCTTTATCATCACTAAAGGTTTAGTCCCCCCCGAAAATCTCCTGCGCGAAGTTGAAAGCCACAACATCCCATTACTGCGCAGTCATCATCAAAGCTCAACCTTTATTTCCCTGCTGACCCAGTACCTTGAGGAGCGCTTGCTTGCCCAAACCAATGTGCATGGAGTCCTGGTCGATGTGCTGGGCATCGGTGTCCTGCTCTTGGGGAAGAGCGGAATCGGCAAGAGTGAATGTGCTCTTGACCTGGTGATTAGAGGCCATCGCCTCGTGTCAGATGATGTGGTGAAAGTCCGCTTGAAATTACCCGCCGTTCTGTTTGGTGAAGGCAACGACCTGCTGCATTATCATATGGAGGTTCGTGGCCTTGGTATCATCAACATCAAGCATCTGTTCGGCGTCGCAGCAATTCGTGAGCGTAAGAAGATTGATCTCGTCATCGAGCTTGTCGAATGGCAGGATGGTCATGAATACGATCGTCTCGGTCTGGAACAAAGCACTTATGAGCTGCTCGGAGTGAAGTTGCCTTTGCAGGTTCTCCCGGTTCGCCAAGGCCGAAATATGACGACCCTGGTTGAGGTCGCTGCCCGCAACCAGTTGCTCAAGGAGATGGGCTATCACAGCGCCGTTGAGTTCGAAGAACGCCTGGAACAACGTATGGCTGAAACGGCCCGTATCCACGCTCACTCAATTATTGGGGATAACCTCGAATGAAACGCCAACTGGTTGTGATCACCGGTCTGTCCGGCTCTGGTAAAAGTACCGGCGCAAGGGCTCTCGAAGATGCCGGTTTTTTTGTCATTGATAATCTCCCTCTTGTCATGCTCCCGGATTTCCTCTCTTTGACGGATCATGGCTATGCAAAAGTTGCCACCGTCGTTGATGCCAGAAGCTGCGATTTCCTCGGTGATTGCAATGAGGTCTTGAACCGTATCAAGGCAGAGGGCCACGAGGTTGATGTCCTCTTTTTTGAAGCCACAGATCAGGATCTGGTGAAGCGTTTTTCCGAGACCCGTCGCCGTCATCCCCTGGTTCAGAAGGAAGGGATCCTCTCTGCAATCAACAGAGAGCGTGAAATTATGTCAGAGCTTCGCAGCCTGGCAACGATTATTCTCGACTCTTCGGGGTTGACGGTTCACCAATTGCGACAAAGGGTTCTCGCGGTGGTTCTAGGTTCTGAAGATCATGAAGGCCAATTGAGTCTGCAGGTGCAGTCCTTCGGGTTTCGCAATGGCCTGCCCCTGGGTGCAGACCTTGTTTTTGATGTGCGTTTTCTCGACAACCCCCATTTTGTTGAAGAGCTGCGTCCCAAGACCGGTCTTGACGCTGATGTGAGTAACTATGTCTTGAGTCAGTCAGACTACAAGGCTTTTCTCGTCAAATTGAAGGATTTGCTTTTCTTCCTTCTGCCTCGTTATAGCCAGGAAGGAAAGACCAGCTTGACCATCGCTATTGGATGCACCGGCGGCCGTCACCGTAGTGTTGCTATCGCAGAAGACCTTGGTCCCTACCTGCTCGGAACCGGTTGTAATGTGCAGGTAAATCATAGAGACGTCGGTAAGGGTGAATCATGATCGGTTTGGTTGTTGCGACTCACGGTAATCTTGGCGCGGAACTGCTGGCTTCTGCTCAGATGATTATAGGTCCGGTCTTAAATGCTCGCTCTGTGAGTATTAATCAGGAGAACTCGATGGAAGACATCCGTGATGCCATCGAAAAGGCTATCAAAGATGTTTCCTCGGATGATGCCGGGGTTATCATTGTTACGGATATGTTTGGTGGCACGCCTGCCAATGTCAGCATGACCTTTCTTGAACCTCAGTCTGTGGAGGTCCTGACCGGTGCTAACCTACCGATGTTACTGAAATTCTTTAACAGTCAGGAGAGCCTTGGTCTGGATGAGCTGGCGGGCATTCTCAAGTCATATGGTCAGCAGAGTATCGCTCTGGCCAGTGAGTACTTGAAAAGGTAGCTACCTGTTGAACAGGTAATCGGACAGGAGTGAGCTGTAATGAGTATAGTTCTGGCACGTATTGACAGTCGTCTGGTGCATGGACAGGTTCTGGAAGCCTGGGTCCCGCATGTCAATGCTGATTGTATTGTGGTCGCCAATGACGACGTCGCTGCCGCATCGTTTCAATGCATGGTCATGCAGGCAGCTATACCGAGTTCAATCAAGTTGATCATCGGGACCCTTGAGGAAACAGCCTCTATCCTAAGCTCTGCTGAGTTACTCAAAAAGCGCGTCCTTTTACTGTTTGCGACGTCGGAAGATGCTTTAAAAGTCCGTGCCTTCGGTGTTGAATATCCAAAGCTTAATCTTGGCAACATGCACTCGAGTGATGGCAAGGATCGTTACACCTGTACCATCGCACTTGATCATGAGGATATCGAAAAGCTGCAAGAGATCGAGATGCAGGGAGTCAAGATCGTTTCTCAATGTGTTCCCGCTGACCGCGAGCAGAGCTGGCAGAAGCTGATACGTTCCGGAGGACGATAAATGGTCATTGCTGATTACCTGCTGGCAGGGCTGGTGGCTATGCTGACCGGACTCGACCGAGTCGCCCTGGTGCAGGTTATGATATCGCGGCCCCTGGTCGCAGCCCCTTTAACCGGGCTGGTCCTCGGCAACCCTCTGCTGGGACTTGAAGTCGGCATGTTGCTTGAGCTGCTCTGGCTGGGTCGATTGCCCGTGGGGGCTGCTATCCCTCCAGATGACACCCAGGTGGCGGTTGGCGCGACGGTGCTGGTATTCAGTATGGGACAAATGCTCAACCTGGTAGGGATGCCAATGGTGATTCTGGCCGTTCTGGTCGCTATTCCTCTTGGTAAGCTTGGTCAGATCTTTGATCGGCTGGCTCGCAACGTCAATGACCGTCTTGCTGTTGCTGGGCTGAAAGCACTCAGTAATGGTAATGCCAATGGCTTGGAGCGTCGCCACTTGATGGGGTTGATCAGTTTCGCCGTGTCCAGTCTTGCAACGGCCAGTGTCATCGTATTGATAGGCAGCGTGATCCTGTTTTACACGGCCCCACTACTGATCGGGGCGGTCAGGGATGCCGGGCTGAGCCTGCAGTACAGTCTGATTATAGTCGGAGCGGCATCATTGCTCGGCACGATCAACGTCAATCGCAGTATCTCGCTGTTTTGTGCTGCCTTCTCCGGGACCCTCCTGGTCCTGTGGATGAGGTGAGAGAATGAAAGCACCACGCATTTCATGGCTGACGTTTCTCCGAGTCTATTTTCGATCTTTTCTGCTGCAGGCCAGCTGGAACTTCGAAAACTTGCAGAACCTGGGTTTCTTTTACCTGGTTTTGCCCGGCTTGCGCAGTATCTACGGAGATGAACTTTCAACGGACGTGCAACAGCGTCAGGTGACTTATTTCAATACCCATCCTTATTTTGCACCACTGATTGCAGGGACCACTCTGCGCATGGAAGAGCGGTTGCATGCGGGAGAAGACGTTTCGATAGACCCTGATGCCTATAAAAAAATGGTCATGGCTCCCTTTGCCGCGATGGGCGATGCCCTCTTCTGGGGCGGAGTCCGTCCCCTCGCAGCTCTCATCGGTTTGCTGCTTGCGAGTCAGGGCTCTCTCTGGGCTCCGGTGGTTTTTCTGATCCTCTTCAACCTGCCGCATTTGTTTTTTCGCGGAGCCGGACTGGTCCTGGGCTACGTGCAGGAGCTGAGAGCGATAGAAACGATACAAAAATGTCGATTGCCTGATCTGGCGATACGGCTCAAGGAGTCTACAACCATACTGATTGGCGTGCTCTGCGCCTACCTGTCATTCAAGGGCTGCGAACATCAGGATATCTCTGGTGTCTGGGGTTTTGTGCTTTTGCCCATCGTTCTGCTCTTCGCCTGGTTGTCACATAAAGGAGTGACCAGCCTTTTCCTGGTTTTATTGACAACGTCCAGCTTGCTGTTGCTGGCGCTACTGTTTTGAGCGTGGGGACACTATGCCGATAGAAGAAATGGAATACGAAATTGTTAATCGTCTGGGCTTGCATGCACGTGCCGCCGCACAGCTGGTTCAGACGGCTAATCGTTTCTTGTCAGATGTGATGATAGAGAAGGATGGCAACGAAGTGAACGGCAAGAGTATCATGGGGCTTTTGATGCTGGCTGCTCCGCAAGGCTCGAAAGTAAATGTAACGGTGTCCGGTGAGGACGCTGAAGACGCAATGAAGGTAATAGGGACTTTGATTAATGACGGCTTCGGTGAAGATTGACATAGCCGAGGATACTATTCTCGTCGGCATCGCTGCAGCACCCGGGATAGCTATCTCGAGAAGTCATCTGGTTAATCGTGATCGGATGTCTGTGATTGAGCGACGCATCTCTCCGGCTGAAGTTGAGCCGGAAACGGCTGCTTTCAAGTCTGCAGTGGAGAAGTCCAAATGCCAGCTCAGGGAGGTTAAGGAGCAGGCTGACAGCAAAGAGCTTTCTGAACACCTCTATATTATAGATACTCATCTGATGATTCTTGATGATGAGATGCTGATTGGTGAAACAATCAGCCTGATTCGAGAAGATCTGATCAACGCCGAAGGTGCATTGAACCGTGTGCTGCGTAAGTTGCGCCGGGTCTTTGATAAAATAAGCGACGAGTATCTACGGGAGCGGCGTTCTGATATCGACTCAATCGGAGATCGATTATTACGCAACCTGCTCGGCGAAACGTGCGAGTCTCTCACTGACGTTGAAGAGCAGGTCATCGTTGTCGCTCATGATCTGTCTCCAGCAGACACTGTGCAGATGGACCGTTCCAAGGTTGTCGGTTTTGTGACGGATGTCGGAGGGCGTACGTCGCATACGGCGATCCTGGCACGTTCTCTCGGTATCCCTGCCGTCGTCGGATTGGAAACGATTACGTCTTTATTGCCGTCTGGTCTGCCGATGATTATTGATGGCAGCACCGGTAGCGTTATCCTTAAGCCTTCACCGGAAACCTTCCGCGATTATCTGTTGCGGAAGCAGCGCTATGATTATCTTGAGACTGAACTCCTCAAATTCAGAACCCTCACTGCAGAGACGAAAGATGGTCACTCTCTGGCGTTGCGCAGCAATATCGATTTTGTGAGTGAAATACTTCCGGCGAAAGAGCAGGGGGCCCAGGGTATCGGTCTCTTCCGAACAGAATTTCTCTTCATGTCCGGCGAGGGCCCTCCTACAGAAGATGAACAGTTCGATATCTACCGGACTGCTGTGGAGCAGATGGCTCCTTTTCCGGTTACGATCAGAACTCTGGATGTCGGTGGTGACAAGTTTGTCCCGGAGTTTAACCTCTCCGATGAAATGAATCCAGCGATGGGGTTGCGTGCCATCAGGTTCTCTCTCAAAGAGGTTAACCTGTTCCGGGTTCAATTGCGGGCGATTCTCAGGGCTTCCGCGTTCGGACCGCTTCGCATTATGTTCCCGATGATATCGGGTGTTGGCGAGGTGCGCGCCTGTAAGCAATTCCTTGAGAGAGAGAGGCAGGAGTTGCTCTCTGAAGGCATTGACTGCGGTGAAAGTGTTGAAATCGGCATCATGATTGAAACCCCTTCTGCTGTTCTGATTGCTGACCTGCTGGCAAAAGAAGTTGATTTTTTCTCGGTTGGTACCAACGATCTGATTCAGTATTGTTTGGCGATCGATCGCGGCAACGAACATGTTGCCTATCTTTACGAACCGATGCATCCGGCGGTGTTACAAGCACTCCTGAGGGTCTGTCGTGCGGCAGAGAACGCAGGGATAGCGATCGGAATGTGCGGTGAAATGGCCGGTGAGGATATGTACTCACTGGTTCTGATCGCTCTCGGTTTCAGGGAGTTATCGATGAATGCCAGTAACATCTCTCGTGTTAAACGAATCATGCGTCAGATTGAAATTGTCGAGGTGAAACAGATTCTGGACCGGCTCCTTTCTCTGCCGACAGCCGAAGAAGTTGTCACCGCGCTTGAGCAGGAGATGCGTGATCGTTATCCTGAAATTTTCACAGAAGCTCATATCTAGAATTTAGGGCAGACACTCTTCCAGCTTTTACAGTTCATAATAGCTGTCGCCTGAAAGGCTTGACAGTTTCTGACGAAAAGATTATCGTCCCCCCTCTAAATAGTTCTTTAAAGGAGTACGACTTATGCCCATGACAGATTTTCTCTTCACCTCTGAATCAGTTTCCGAGGGACATCCGGACAAGGTCGCTGACCAGATTTCCGATGCCATCCTCGATGCAATAATCGCCGAAGACCCTAAGGCAAGGGTTGCCTGTGAGACTCTCGTAACAACCGGCATGGCAATGATCGCCGGTGAGATTACAACCAGCGCTTATGTCGATATGCCTGATATCGTGCGTCAGACCATTAAGGAAATCGGTTATGACGATTCTTCCATGGGCTTTGACTACGAAACCTGTGCAGTTATGACATCTATTGATCGACAGTCTCCAGACATCTCCCAGGGTGTTTCTGAGGGCGAAGGCTTGTTTACTGAGCAGGGAGCCGGTGACCAGGGTGTGATGTTTGGTTATGCCTGCAATGAAACTCCTGAATTAATGCCGATGCCGATTACCTTTGCCCACAAGCTGACCAAGCGTCTGGCTGATGTGCGTAAGAGTGGTCTGCTGAATTTCCTGCGCCCAGACAGCAAGTCGCAGGTATCGATCCAATACATCGATGACAAACCGGTCCGGGTCGACACCGTGGTCATCTCTTCGCAGCATAATCCTGATGTCACTTACGAAAACCTTAAGGAAGCAATCATTGAGGAAGTTGTTAACAAAGTGATTCCTGCTGACCTGCTGGATGAGAACACCAAGTATTTCATCAATCCGACGGGTCGTTTCGTTGTCGGAGGCCCGATGGGCGATTGCGGTTTGACCGGTCGTAAAATCATCGTCGATACCTACGGTGGTCAGGGCTCACATGGCGGTGGCGCTTTCTCCGGCAAGGACCCCTCCAAGGTCGACCGCAGTGCTTCTTATATGGCCCGTTACGTTGCCAAGAATATTGTCGCTGCTGGTCTGGCTGACAAGTGTGAAGTTCAGCTTGCTTACGCCATCGGCGTCGCAGAGCCCGTTTCGGTTATGATCAATACGTTCGGGACAGGTAAGATCCCTTCCAACGAGATTGCCCGTGTCGTGCGTGAAGAATTCGATATGCGCCCTCGCGGTATTGTCGAAACTCTTGACCTTTTGCGTCCGATCTATCGCAAGACCGCTGCATATGGCCATTTCGGTCGTGAACTCCCCGAATTCACCTGGGAGCGCACTGACCGTGTCGCGTCTCTGCAGAAGCTTGCCGGAATCTGATTGCGTTGAAAGGACTATCTTGAATTAAACGGGCGGATCGTTTTTACGATCCGCCCGTTTGCGTTCCACGTTGGACATATGACTTTTCCAGAACTCTCCATCATTATCCCCACACTCAACGAAGCTGAGAACTTGCCACTCTTACTTGCGGATCTTATCCAGCAACGGGAGGTTGCGTTCGAGGTGGTTGTTTCTGATGGTGGCTCAGTTGATTCGACCTGTACAATTGTTGAGGACCTTTTTGCTTCCGGGAAACTTTCCGGGAGCTGTGTGGTTGGGCCAAGTGGTCGGGGCCGTCAACTGAACCTTGGTGTTGGAGCCGCAAAAGCCGACTGGTTACTTTTTCTGCATGCTGATAGTCGAATTGGTGATGTCCTCCAGTTGCGCAAAGCCCTCGATTTTATCTGTGAATATCAACAGCAAGAAACAAGGTTGATGACGGCTGGTCGTTTCTCTTTGGAGTTTGATACGCGACCTGACGGAAATAGGTTCGGTCTCTTCTATTATGAAGCCAAGGCCAGGCTCGGTCGTCCCGGCTGTATTCATGGCGATCAAGGGATGTTAATAACTAAGGCCTGCCTGCAGGAGGCGGGTTTTTTCCGTGAAGATCTGCCGGTAATGGAGGATACCTCCATTGCTGAGGTCATTAGGACTTCCGGCCAATGGTTGCTTTTACCCGGAGTTATTGTGACCTCTGCGAGACGTTTCCAGATTGAGGGAGTCAAGTCACGGCAAACGCTTAATGCTCTGATTATGAATTTTTTGGCCATCGGCTGGCTCGATTTTTTTCTGAGTGCGCCGGATATTTATCGTCAACAGGATCGTACTCAACCCCTTCATTTGCTGCCGTTTTTCATGCTGATCAGAGAACTCCTGGGTAAGATGCCAATCCGTCAGCGTTGGAGGATATGGTTGGCGACCGGTGGATATGTGCGCGGCCAGGCCTGGCAGCTTGGTTTTGCACTGGACTGTCGTAAAGCGTATCAACGAGGATATGAGCCGGGCCAACAGACAAATGTTTGGCTTAAATGGTTTGATCATTGGTTCGAGCCTTTAACGAACCACTGTGTGGGTCATGCTCTGACAGCTTTGTTGGTCCGACTCTGGTTCTCTTGGCAGCTGCGCTTTCGCTGACCCCTCTGGTGTACTATCGATCGATACCGGCGTGGATGTCTTGATGATGTCCACGTTTTTTTCTTGCCATGGAGGCTGACTTGCTATATCAAGAAAAGCTGATGTATAAAAATTATTGGAATTGATGTATGTTGAGTCTCTTTAAAGTCCTGGCTGATGGTACCCGTTTGCGTCTCCTGCGTATTTTGCGTCAGGGTGATTTTACGGTACAGGACCTTATGCAAATCCTTGATATGGGACAGTCCCGCATCTCACGCCATTTAAAGCTTATGAGTGAGGCAGGCCTTCTGCAGGTCGAAAAGCAGGGAACCTGGCACTACTATCGCTTATCTCTTGAAGAGGGCTTCTTGAGTGATGTCTGGGCCTCAGTTGAGCCACGCCTCGCAGAGCTTGAAGGGCAGGAAAGAGATGCTCTTGGCGTCTTGCAGGTCATGTCGGAGAGGCGTAAGCGGAATCAGGAATTTTTCAACCAACATGCACGTGACTGGGACAACATACACGTCGAATTGTTGAACCTGCCTGATTATCAGGATCGTTTGCTCGCTATGATCCCGTCCGGTGGTCTGGTGGTTGAAGTTGGCATCGGAACCGGTAGCCTCTTGCCTCTACTGGCCAAGAAAGGCGAACAAACTCTCGGTCTCGACCATTCCCCTTCGATGATCAAGCTAGCTAGACAAACAATTGACCAACAGCAACTTGCAGCTAAAGTAGAAGTCCGTCTGGCCGAGATGAATCATTTGCCATGTGCTAACGATTCAGCACGGACGGTGGTCCTGAACCAGGTCTTACACCACGCAGAGCAACCTGTTGAAGTGTTCAGAGAGATCGCTCGTGTCCTCGAACCAGGGGGGGCTTTGGTTGTTGCGGACCTGACCCGTCACGGTCATGACTGGGCGCGTGAACGTCTGGCGGACCAGTGGTTAGGATTTAAACAAGAAGAACTCGAGAAGTGGTTGGCTGATACCGACATGGTGCTGTCTGAATGCCTGGAGGTCGAAGCGATCTCCGGTCAACAGTCAGTACTATTGTTTAAAGCCGTCATTCATAAACATAACTCTGAATCATTGATTCAGGAAAACAGTAAATAACGGAGGATTTGTTAGATGACCGATTTTAAAGTAATGGACCTTTCCCTTGCGACGTTGGGGCGTAAGGAGATGGATTTGGCTGAGATAGAAATGCCCGGATTGATGGCTTTGCGGGATGAGTATCGCAATCAGTTCCCACTCAAGGGTGCCCGCATCACAGGCTCTCTGCACATGACGATTCAGACCGCCGTATTGATCGAAACACTGGTCGACCTCGGCGCGCAGGTTCGCTGGGCTTCCTGTAATATTTTTTCGACCCAGGACCAGGCTGCTGCTGCTGTTGCTGTCGGCCCGAATGGAACGCCCGAGAATCCAGAGGGCGTACCAGTTTATGCCTGGAAAGGGGAGACTCTGGAAGAATACTGGTGGTGCACTGAAAAGGCCTTAAACTGGCCGAACGGTGAACTGCCGAACATGATCCTTGACGACGGCGGCGACGCGACCATGATGGTTCTTTATGGCACCGAGTGGCAAGAGTCATGTGCTCCGACCGTTAGCGCGGATGATCCGGAAGATTGGGTTGAATTGGTCAGCTGCCTGAAAAAGACCCTCGACAATAAATCTGTTGACTGGAAAGCGATCTGCAACTCTATCAAAGGTGTTACCGAGGAAACGACCACCGGTGTTCATCGTCTTTACCAACTGCAGAAAGAAGGCAAACTGCCGTTCCCTGCAATGAACGTTAATGACGCAGTAACCAAGAGTAAGTTTGACAATGTTTACGGCTGTCGTCACAGCCTCGTAGACGGCATCATGCGTGCGACGGATGTCATGATCTCAGGCAAGGTGGCTGTTATCTGTGGTTATGGTGATGTCGGCAAAGGCTGTTGTCAGTCGTTGCGTGGTCAGGGCGCCCGGGTTATCGTCACCGAGATCGACCCGATCTGTGCTCTCCAGGCACTCATGGAAGGTTATGAGGTCAATACGCTTGAGGACGTGGTTGCCGATGCTGATATCTTTGTGACCACAACCGGCAACAAGGATGTTATCCGTGTCGAGCATATGGCCCGGATGAAGCACAATGCTATCGTTGGTAATATCGGCCACTTCGATAACGAGATTGAGATGGCGGCTATGGCAAAGGTCGATGGCATCAAGAAGGTCAATATCAAGAACCCCCGTGAGCACGGCAACCAGGTTGATCAATGGGTTTTCCCTGACGGTCACGCTGTAATTGTTCTGGCCGAAGGACGCCTGCTCAATCTCGGTTGTGCAACCGGTCATCCTTCTTTCGTCATGTCCAACAGCTTTACTAATCAGGTCATGGCCCAGATCGAGCTCTTCATGCGTGGTGATAATTACGACAACGAAGTTTATGTCCTGCCGAAGAGCCTGGATGAAAAGGTCGCCCGTTTGCACCTCGGCAAACTTGGTGCAAGACTGACGACACTTTCTAAGGAGCAGTCTGATTATATTGGGATTCCTGTGGGCGGGCCTTACAAGCCGGATTCATATCGGTACTAAGAATGTAGAAACAATGTGAACAGAAGGGGGGCAACGTTAGTTGGCTCCCCTTTTTGCTGACAAAAGTTTAGTCTTGTTTCTGAAACCGGAAATGAAGAGAGGGCAACAGATCGTTAATCTGTTGCCCTTTTTTTTAGAACTTTTAACCTCAAAGACAAAAGCAAAACCGTCGGGTTTGCCCGACAGCAACTTCATTTTCTTTGTGACGACAAAGCGTGGTCTTTCAATCAAACAGGAAGCAAAAGAAAACTTGGCGCTGCGCTGGGCATGTCTGGCTCGATATTACGGCAGCATCAATTCAGCAAAGATTATCCGACAATCAAGCTACTGTTCTCCCGTAGTTGACGAGGCCCTTGAGGACCTCTCCAGCAGTGATAGTACTAAGGTCTCGTGTTCTTATGTCTCTCGCTACTAGAAAACACTACAGTCAGGCCCCCATAACGGGCCGGAATGTCTAAACCCTTATTTGTAGAAGACTAAG
>JAAXQF010000167.1 GCA_012974435.1 Desulfuromonadales bacterium
ATCTTATTGCTTCCCTTGCCGGTGCTTGGAGGCCCCCTTGCGCTCCTGTCTCTGCTGACGGAAAGTCTCATGCTGTTCCTGCTGCTCAGGTGTGAGAACCTGGTTGATCCTGTTCCTTGTGGCATGCTTGGCAATCATCATGTCGGCCCGCTGGTCAGACTGTTTACGAACCAGTTCCCGTAAACGCGACTCATCAAGAGTCTCAGCCCTGGAAATTTCTCGAAACGCCTTGCTGGTCATACGGTTCTTCTCGCGCAGGGCTTCATCCTTTGCTTTAGTCGAGGCAAGAATCTCTTTGATCTCCGCTTCCTGCTGCGCTGTCAGATCAAGTCTCTCCTTGAGATGCTCGAGCCTGGTTGCTTGCTGTTCGCCATTTTCGCATGCCTTGTCACATTGCCCTGGTTTTGCGAAGGCTGGTGTGATTGCCAGGGTTACTAGCAACAATGCCAGTGTCAGATGTTTCAGGTTATGCATGATTGTCTCCTTCGTTGTGTTGAGTGTTGGTTGCGGCCGGCAACGCTATTGATTTGTTTCCTTGGACGAGTCATTCTGAAAAAGGTTTACTTTGTGGCCGGGTAAAATTGACCAATTTTTTGCCGTGTTATTACACTGTGCGATTGCACAGTGTCCAGAGAGAAATTCTGTGGTACTTTCTAACTCATGAGACTTGCACTGAAACACCAGATAATCATGGCACCAGCAGCCGTCCTATGCCTTATGACCTTGTTGCTCTGCTTCCTGCAGTTCACTTACTGGGACTTGTCGGTGAAGCGTCAGCAGGGCAAGAACCTCAAAACCGCCTTTATTGCCCTGGCCGAAGCAGACATGGCCGCGCAGCGCATGGAGAGTATTGTTGGCTTCCTGGCACAGGCCCATACACCGGATGACAAGGCCGTGGAACAGCTATCGGATTTACACGATATTCTTAGAGTTGCATTCGGGCGGTTGCTGGAAACCGAGTTGCTGGGAGTGTCTGATACCAGCCTGCTTCGGCAAAGTGTTCGTGACCTGAACCCCGAGCAGGGAGTGGATCTGGATAATCTTGAAGAGGGTCTGAAATTGCTGCGGCCTAACATCAAGAAACAACTTAACTCGTTGAACCAACAACGTCTGGATTTCGGGGCTCTGCATCGGGAAGATATTGAATCACTGGTTGCCGAGACAACCTTCGTCACGATTGTCGTCCTCGGCATTGCTATCCTGATCGGAATTTTTCTTTCTCTTGCCTTCGCCCGGAATATCCTGAATCGCATTCAGGTCCTCTCTGACAGCGCTGCGCGCATGTTTCCATTAACCAGATGACGGATCAGCTGATCCGCGTGGTGGCGGCCGAGAAACTGCTCGAAGGTGCAGAAGAGGAACGTCGGCGCATCGCCATGGACATTCATGATCAGACCCTTGCCGAGCTATCGGCTGTGCGTAGAAAGATCGAGCATCTACGCGAGGAGCCTTCTTGTGGTGAAGAGGCGATATCAATCGAGGCAGATCTGCAAAAGGCGATGACCAATCTGCGTGTGGTGATGGATAATCTGCACCCGCAGACCCTTGATATCCTCGGCCTGCCGGCGGCCATTGAATCTATGCTCGACAAGGTGTGCGAAGACCCCGGGGCGCCGACCTATCATTTCATGGCTGGAGACGATGCCGCTAAGCTCCAGCTGCCGCGTCTGACTCAGGTGACCGTTTATCGGATTGTTGCCGAGGCTGTTAATAATGTCTTGCGGCACGCTCACGCCAACCAGTTGGAGGTTGCTATGAGTTTGCGAAGCAACACTTTGATAATCATCGTTGAGGACAACGGGCGAGGCTTTAATCACACTCCGCAGCTGCCGACAGAGAGTGGAGGACGGGGAGTCCATAACGTTCAAGAACGCGCTCGTGCCATTGGTGGACAGGTTCGTTGGCAGAGTTCGCGTTTTTCTTCAGGTACACGCTTTGAGCTCGAGTTGCCGCTCAACGAAAGATAAGGAGAAAACATCATGGCCCCATACTCCCTGGTTATCGCCGAAGATAATCCAAAGGATTTTGAGTTCCTCAGACAGATGGTTGAAGCATGGGGACAGGACTGTACGATGGAGCATGCCGACAATGGCGCGGTTGCTTTGGAGTTGGCTCTGAAACACGATGAGCCGCTTGTGATCAGTGATATCCAGATGCCGCAGATGAACGGCGTCGAGTTTGCCAGGGCTCTGTGGGAGCAAAAGCCACAGGCAAAAATCGTCTTCTGGAGCCAGTTCAAGGACGAGATGTACGTGCGGACCCTGTCCAAAATCGTGCCGCCGGAAACCGTTTATGGCTACGTGCTTAAATCAAGCGCCCGGGAAAAGATCTCAACGGCCATGGCCACCGTTCTCTTTGAAGACCAATGCTGGATCGACCCCGAAATTCGCAGGGTCCAGGGCCGTACCGGTCACAGTCAAACGGCGCTCTCTGATATCGAGTATGAAGCTTTGGTCGATATCTCTCTCGGATTGACAGATAATCTTATTGCTCAGCGGCGTTATCTCTCCCGGCGTGGTGTGCAGAGTCGTCTAAGCT
>JAAXQF010000008.1 GCA_012974435.1 Desulfuromonadales bacterium
CTATATCACCAATGCCGTTAAGTGTCTGCCACCGGAGAACAAGCCGAATGCAGTAGAATTTACGGCTTGTAGGCCTTATCTTGAGAAGGAGTTGCAGGAGCTGAAAGCCCTGCGCGTGATTATTGCTCTTGGTCACGGTGCGCACAACAGCTTACTTCGGCTCTTTCAGGCACAGGGCTTGATCAAGCGTCTTGCCGAAGTGCCCTTCGGGCATGGCAGCACACACCAGTTGGCTAATGGTCTCACGCTGATCAGCTGTTACCACACGAGTCGCTACAACGTTCAGACAGGTCGGATGAATAACAAAATGTTTCTTGATCTGCTTGATCAGGTCAGATTGTTGCTGAAATGAAAAAACGGTTGATATCGTCTGCTTCGTTCCGATAAGATTAATCTTTACTTCGCCGTAGCCTGAAGAACCCAGGCTCACACACTGGAAGACCTATAGCTCATGTCAAGGATTGCTTCTACATTAAATGCTTTGAAAGCAAGTGGCGAAAAAGCCCTGGTTACTTTCATTACTGCCGGAGATCCGGATCTCACAACTAGCGAGCAGTTGGTGCACAGCCTTGTCGAGTCCGGAGCCGACCTGATTGAACTCGGCTTCCCCTTCTCTGACCCTATGGCTGATGGGCCGACGATTCAGCTCTCCTCGGAGCGTGCTCTGGCCGCTGGTACAACTCTACGTGGAGTCCTCGATCTGGTTGGCAGGGTCCGTCAGCACAGCAATGTGCCGATCGTTCTGATGGGATATTACAATCCGGTTTTCACTTATGGACCTGCGCAGTTTGCTCATGATGCGGCCGCTGCCGGTGTCGATGGTTTGCTTCTGGTTGACCTGCCCCCTGAAGAGGCGGAAGAGTTACATCCGCTACTTACTGGTGCAGGAGTAGACTTGATCACGCTATTGGCCCCGACTACCGGTGAAGAGCGCATGGCGCAACTGGCCGCTGCTAGCGAAGGTTTTCTTTACTATGTGTCGATGACCGGTGTGACAGGAAGCCAACAGGTTGATGCCTCGGCTATTGCTTCTGCTGTAGGTGCTCTTAAAGAGGTGAGCCCGGTGCCAGTCGCTGTTGGTTTTGGCGTTTCCACACCGGAAGACGCCAAGTCTGTTGCCGCGATTGCCGACGCCGTCGTTGTTGGTAGTGCCTTGGTTAAATTGATTGCCGAGTTTAGTGGAACTTCTCGACTTCAGAGCGAAGTGCAGGGTTTGGTCCGACAACTCAAGGCTGCGATCTGAAGAACCACATGTCCTCCGAGGGTAAAACGACCAGGGTTGGCTCTCTTGATGTGAGCTGGGCAAGGACAAATCATCCAGTCTTTGCTGCGGGCTACCTACTAACAAAGGGGCGAACGTCAATTCTTTACTCGGGAGACACGACGACTACGGAAGCGCTCTGGTCACTTGGCAACTCAGCGGAGGCGCTGGCGGCTGTGTTTGTTGAAACCTCTTTTCCTGATCGATTGGAGTCTCTGGCGCAAAAGACCGGTCATCTGACACCGGGAATGTTAATTAAAGAACTTGATAAGCTGGACAAACCGGAAGTACCGGTCAAAATATTTCATATGAAGCCGCAGTATCTTGAAGAAATCAGTGCGAAACTGGCATCGTGTCAGAGACACTGCCGGATATTTGATGGCAACGAACGGTTCGTTTTCTAAATAGAGAATCGTCTGAATCGCGAGGTAAATAATGGCCTGGTTTAAAAAGTCAAAGGCGCCGATTGCGCCCGTTGAAAGTAAGAAAGTTCAGATGCCCGCAGGGCTCTGGACGAAGTGTAAGAATTGCGAAGAGATCATCTATTCCAAAGAGATCGAACGCAATTTAAATGTTTGTCCCAAGTGTGATTATCACTTCCGCATCAGCGCCCGTGAGAGAATTGACCTGGTGATTGATGAGGACACCTTCAACGAAACTGACCCTGACATGGCCTCGGTGGATTTCCTGAAATTCAAGGACTCCAAAAAGTACGTGGACCGTATCAAGGCTGCTGTTGCCAAGAATGGTGGCGGTGATGCCGTTGTAACCGGTTCCGGTCTGATGAACGGGCAGGAAGTGGTCGTTGCGGTTTTCGATTTCGCTTTTCTCGGCGGTAGTATGGGTTCGGTTGTCGGCGAGAAGATCACCCGAGCGATCGAGCTTGGCCTTGAGAAAAAGGCGCCGGTCATGGTTTTCTCCTCCTCAGGTGGTGCCCGTATGCAGGAGAGTATTCTCTCGCTGATGCAGATGGCTAAAACGAGCGCTGCACTCGCCAAACTCAAGAAGGCCGGGATACCTTTTATTTCAGTTCTGACTGATCCGACCACAGGTGGTGTTACTGCCAGCTTTGCCATGCTTGGAGACCTCAATGTTGCCGAGCCGAAGGCCTTGATCGGTTTTGCCGGGCCCCGCGTCATTGAGCAGACAATTCGCCAGAAACTCCCGGAAGGTTTTCAGCGTTCTGAATATCTCCTCGACCACGGCATGGTTGACATGATTGTTTCCCGCCAGGAGATGAAAGCTCGATTGTCGCAGGCTTTACTTATCTTTACCCAGCAGGCTTCTGCTTCTTAGGACCCTGTCGGTTCCTTCATACAGTGCCTTGAGCCCACAGGATTGCGTTAGTGGATTTCACCTCCAGCCTCGACTACCTATATGGGCTGCAACGTTTTGGCGTTAAGCTCGGCTTGGAAAATATGCGGGCTTTAAAGGCTCGCTTGCCTCAACTTCAAGAACCTTTGCCCTGCATTCATGTGGCCGGGACCAATGGCAAAGGTTCTGTCAGCGTCCTGCTGGCGGAGATACTCAAGCAAGCAGGGCTGCATGTAGGGCTGTATACCTCACCACACCTGAACTGTTTCACCGAACGAATCCGTATTGATGGCGTAGCGGTAACCCGCGATGATATTGGTGCTCTCAGTGAAATTATTCGCATGAACTCAGAAGACATCCCTTTAACATTTTTTGAAGCGACAACGGCAATGGCTCTTCTGGCTTTCAGTGAGGCCGGTGTCGATGTTGCTGTTATTGAAACGGGTCTTGGCGGTCGTCTGGATGCGACTAATATCGTTGATCCACAACTTTGTATGATTACTCCTGTCAGCGTTGACCACAGTGAACATCTGGGTTCAACACTCCCTGAAATTGCAGCGGAAAAGGCCGGCATCATCAAACCCGGTGTGCCCGTCGTCGTCGGTGCGCAGAAGCCAGCCGCCGAGGAGGTCATTCTATCTGTTGCTGCTGCTTGTGAGTCGCATGTTTCCCTGGCTGGTCGTGATTTCTCCTGGCAGGGGAGACACGATAGCTTGACGGTTGTTGTCGGTTCTGATCGTTTGCATGATTTAAAATGTGCTCTTGCTGGCACCCACCAGCTGGATAACTTTGCCCAGGCCGTGGCCGGGGCGATGCAGTTGCGAAAACAGGGCTTTACGATCCCCGATACCGCCATTGCTACCGCCGGGGAGAATGTCTTCTGGCCGGGGCGATTGGAATGGAGTGGTGATTCTCGGATCCTTCTGGACGTCTCTCATAATGCTGCTGGAATAGCTTGTCTCGCTGATTATCTTGAAATGCAGAATGTTAAGCGTATTCATCTGGTCAGCGGCTTGAGTGGTGAGCGTAGCCCAACAGAAGTACTCATGCCACTGGTAAAGTATGTCGTGGCAGTATATGCTGTACCGGTTTCTTATGGGCCGTCGGTGCCGACCAGTGAGATGGTCGCCTGGGCCGACAATCAAGGCCTGCCGGTTTATGAATATGCCGTGGCCGGTGATGGTTTGGCCGCTGCTTGTGAAGGTCTTGGCCGCGACGAACATGTGGTTGTGTGCGGATCTCTTTATCTGGTGGCAGAGTTAAGGCAGGGAGTCTTGGATTCGCACTCCACAATGGAGTTTGTTCCAGAGACTCTTTAATTCTATTTTATGACGGGTCATTCAATGCAACGTTTATCTCTGCGAGCAATCTTTTGCGTGTTGCTCTTAGTTACGCTCTTGTTCCCAGTTTATGTGGTTAATAAAGCGTTTGCTCAGCCTGGAATCACGATTGGTTTTGCTGTTGATGGATCAGGGCTCGTAATCTCCTCTGAACTGGGTGAAGAGGTTGGTCTCTATCTCAAAGATCGGCTGTCAACTCCGGTTCATTTCCGCAGTTTTACCTCGGAAGACTTCCTTTATAATTGGCTGATTCGTTATCGCGAAGTAAATTTCGCCTGGTTAAGTAAAGCTTATCTGGGCAGGGTTCCAGAGGGGGAGATCTTCCCGTTGGCCGAAAACCTTGACCACTTTCCTGGTCTCTTGAGTGGGAGTATTGTTGCTCGACAGGGACAGCAGACCGCTCTTCTGCAACAGGTTAGTACCGTTTTTCTGAGTATGCACGAGAGTCCTGAAGGGCGTGCTTTGTTGCAGAAACTTGAGATCAGCCGTTTTATCTCCTCCTCGCGTTGGCAAACTCCTGAAGGGGTAGGTGCAGCACAGGTTCCATCTGGTTCAACACCTTCTCCACTAGATAAAGATTCTCTGAAAATCTCCGTTCAAGGTGAAACTCAGAGCTCAAAACTCACGTCCGAACCCTTTGCTGCAGATGAATCGAAGGTCGGGGACGAAACACCTGAAAAAATAGAACCTTCTGATTCAAAACGTGAGTCCACTTTACTTGATGATGAAGAACCTCTGGTTGACGAGGCCCTCCCGAAAATATCTGAGGTTGTGCCAACCCCGGTTTTTGCAACGATTCCCGATTCTTCTGTGGCGGAGATAGCTGATACTAGTCCACAAGCGAAAGCTGACTCTCAAGATGAGCCCGTTGTTGAAATGCTGTCTGACTCTGTTGATGACTCTCTCCCGTTGGCCGACAGTGAAAATGTCGAAACGGAAGCCGCGACAGAGCCAGCGTTAGAAGCTGACCAGGAGTCTCCGATTTCCTTGGTTGCGGATTATCTTGCCTATGATTCTGACGAAGACAGTTATGAGGCAAAAGGTGATGTTGTCCTCCGGCAGGGCGAAGTCGAATTAAAGTCTGATACTCTGCTCTGGCAAGCCTCGACTCAGGATGCTGCGGCAGAAGGGTCCGTTGAGCTTGAGGATATAGGCACCAAGGTCATCGGGACAAGCATGCAGTACAATATGGCGACAAGGCAGGGTCAGATTCGTGACGGCCGGCTTTTTGTCCGTGAAGGAAACTTCCATTTAGAGGGACAGCAGATCGAAAAGGAAGGCCAGTTCGAATATTCCGTTAAAGAGGGTAGCTTTACCACTTGTGATGGCGAAATCCCTGATTGGAAATTTTCCGCCGATGAAGTTGATATTACTGTAGGAGGTTATGCGCGGGCTAAGCATGTCTGGTTTTATATCAAAGATGTCCCGGTTCTCTATTCTCCTTACTTGACCTTCCCTGTCAAAGCCGAACGTGAATCCGGACTGCTCACGCCTTCGTTTGGTTATTCAAACAACAAGGGGACACTTGCGTCCCTGGCGTGGTACCAGGTTATCGACCGTCACATGGATGCCACAATCTATCTTGATTACCTCTCGGAAATAGGGCTAGGCAAGGGGCTTGAGTATCGCTATGCCCTGTCGGGGAACAATAACGGTAAGGCTCTTTATTATCACGTTACCGGAACCGGTGAAATAGAAGAACTGGACCAGAAGGAAGACTTTCCCGACCTTGATTACTACAGGTGGAAACATAGCGGCAATTTCCCTGGTGGTTGGCGTTTTCTTGCTGATGTTGAATATACTGATGAAAAACTCTTCTTTGAAGAGTTTGGAGAGTCCGCAGCGGATTATAACCGTGATAAGACGGTTTCTACTTTGATGCTCCGTCGTAATTGGAAAAAGCTTAATGTTAATGGTTTTGCACGCTACATCAAAGACCTGGAATCAGACGACGATGCCACCCTGCAAACCCTTCCGGAGCTGGGGCTCGGTTTGCCACGCTATCGTCTTGGTGACACTGCTTTTTATGCGGGTCTTGAGAGTTATGCTACCAGCTTCTGGCGCGACGAAGGGGAGGATGGCGAAAGACTTTACTTGAGGCCGTCGCTGTCAGCGGCTTTAAAGCCCGGTTCGTGGCTTGAAGTGACTCCCGAAGTCGCTTTCTACGAACGTCTTTACAATACCGACGATACGGAAACTGACAAATTTATTCCTGAATTATCTGTAGCTCTGTCCACCCGTCTGGAAAAGAGTTTTGATGCCAACCTCTTGGGCGCTGATCGCATCCAGCACAGTATTGAACCAACCGTTACCTATACTTATGTTCCGGATGAAGATCAGGATGGTTTGCCTCTATTCGACCTTCGTGACCGGATCGAACATCGCAATGATGTTACCTACTCTCTGATTAATCGTCTGACTGCTCGTAGTCAGGAGGTGGATGGCTCAAGTTCGTATCGTGAGCTTTTCTATCTGCGCCTATCCCAGCGCTATGATATCGATGAGGCTCGAAATGACCGATCCGGGGAGAATCGGCCTTTCTCTGTCCTGCGCGTGGAGATGGACTTTACGCCGGTTAAGAATTTTTCCTTTGATGCAGAAAGTATCATTCCTGTCTATGGTGATTCAGGGTTCAATACGCTGAGTATCGGTTCGACTCTTAAGGATGGCTCGGGAAATGCTGCAAAAATTAATTACAAATATACGGATATAGATTTTGAAAATGTGGCCACAGACTATGTGGATTTTGAGTTGGTGACTTCAATTCTGCAACCGCTTTATGTCAGGTTTAAAGAAAGGTACGATTTTCAGGAAAATCGAGCGCTTGAAGACTTTGTTGCTTTCGAGTACCGATCGAAATGTTGGAGCATCATGCTGTTTTAC
>JAAXQF010000009.1 GCA_012974435.1 Desulfuromonadales bacterium
CGTGGCTTAAGACATAACGAAGCAGGCGCGGAAAAGAACAAGTTGGATGCGTCAGTCTGTCGTTGACGCGGCACTAGAACAATAGCGCCAATCGACAGTCAGTCAACCTCTTCAGCTCAGGGCTGCCCACCAGGCGCCGATGACGATGGCGATGCTGGTCATGGCCATTAAAGCATTCATCTTCCAGTGGGGGCGGCCATATCTCTCTATGGCCAGTTCGGCGCAGAAGCCGAGTGGCAGGCCGAAGAGGAAGCCGAACAAGTGGGCGCCGAGGTCGGTGTTCTCGCCACCGACGCCGAGCATGGCGAGCAGGCCGAGGGCCGCTGCAACCGGTAAGGTCCAGCGCCGGCGAGGACGCAAGTTATGACGGTAGCGCACCATGCTGATGGCGGCCAGAATACCAACCGCACCGAAGATCGCGGTGGAGGCACCGACCGCTCGATGAGCAGGGTTTTGCAGCCAGGCGTTAATCAGATTGCCGAAGGTTCCGGCGGCCAGCAGCAACAGCCAGCCCGGACCGGAGCGCAGGTCACGACACAGGCGTGAGATGAATACGCCGCCGATCACCAGGTTGCCCAGCAAGTGCTGCCAGTCGGCGTGCAGCGTGAGGGCGGTGATCAGACGCCACCATTGACCGTCCATGATCTTGCCGGCGTGGGCGTTGCCCAGTTCATACCAGTTAACGGGGTAATGTCCGGCGAGGTTGATGTCGCGCAGGGTGAGGTTGAAGAAAACCCCGATAACAATCAAGACCCAGAGGGTGGTCGCACGATTGTCGATCAGTGGTGTCTCTTGCGGGGGTGGGGGCGGCCAGCCATGATTTTCGCTTTCGTACTGGCGCAGTTCTTTTGCCGCCAGCACCAGCATACTTGCCGGGACCAGCAACTGCCAGCCAAAGCCCCGTCGCTCCGGATGGCAGGGGATGTGGCGTGCGGCAAGAACCAGCGACCAGCTACGCATCTGTTGTTTTGACAGGGTGATCGCTTTTGTTGCATCGAGCCGCG
This sequence comes from Desulfuromonadales bacterium, assembly GCA_012974435.1. Classification (GTDB taxonomy): domain Bacteria; phylum Desulfobacterota; class Desulfuromonadia; order Desulfuromonadales; family BM103; genus M0040. The sequence continues at coordinate 1,005 of JAAXQF010000009.1, forward strand.
AGGATAAGGGTCGCCACTCTTCGTGGTTCGGTTCGGGCGAAATGATGTCGACGGGCGGCTCAGGCATGATGGCTCTATCATCGCAAATTGTTGACCCTGCGTCACCTCTGATTTCTTGACTCTCTTTCTTTAGTCGTGATAGTTACTTTACGGTAACTATGGTTTGAGTCCCCTTCTCTCAGAAGCGAGTCTTTCATGTCAAAACTGACGAAACGACAACAGCAGGTCTACGATTTTCTGGTCGCGTACCTAGCTGATAATGGTTATCCACCGACTTTGCAGGAAATCGCCAGTCATCTTCATATCTCCGGAAATCTTGGCGTGTTACGTCACCTCAAGGCTTTGGAGCGAGAAGGCCTGATTACCCGCAGTCCCGGCAGTTCCCGCTCCATTGCCCTGACGAATCGTATCGAGCATGGTTCCGTTCTTCTGCCGTTGGTTGGTAGCGTGCGGGCCGGTGTTCCGGAATTGGCAATGGAGGAGATTGAGGCGCATATCGCTGTGGACCCTGCGTTGGTTAAATCCCGGGATGCTTTTCTGCTGCGCGTTAAGGGCGACTCGATGATTGAGGCGCATATTGTTGAAGGCGACCTAGCGGTGATTCGTCCGCAGTCAACCGCGGAAAATGGTGAAATTGTGGTGGCCCTGATCGATGGTGAGGCGACCCTGAAGCGCTTTTTTCATGAAGGGGAGCGTATTCGCCTGCAGCCGGAGAATGCCAGCATGGAGCCGATTGTCATTGCTGCTGACACGCAGGATGTGGCGATTGTCGGCAAGGTGACCGGCCTCTGTCGTGTCCTGGAATAGTCGTGGCTCCTTCTTCTGACAGAAGCCAGGGATTGTGCCAATGATCGTTATGGTGATTTTACCGTCACGTTCGGTAGCCTGCTTGAGCAGAAGGGTAAGGGTAGTCATGTGATCTCTCCGGCCTGGCGGCCGCAGGGAGTGCGCAACGCGATCGTGCAGTAAGCAGCGGTTAGCTGTTGTTTGGGGCGGGATGTTCAGTTGCCTGCAGAAGAGCGTTGAGCATGGCAACCCGGGGCATTGGCGTCTTGGTGCGAGCGGCCTGCTGCAGCGGGTTCGCATAGATCGCGGCAAGCTCCAGAGATGCCCCCTGTTGACGATCAATCATCATGCTTGGCCGGTAGGCGCCCATACCTGCGGTTGTCTGCAGCATCGGTTCAATAGTGGCCGTTGCATCGATGGCTTCCGATAACCCTTGCTGGTTGGCGGCTGCGATCACTTCCTGCATGATTTCCGTAATCAGCTGCCTGGTTTCCGGGCAGCTCAGAAGTTGATTGGTCGGCAGGCCGGTTAAGGCGCAGAGGCCGTTGAAGGGGATGTTCCAGACCAACTTTACCCAACGGATTCGGACGAGATCGGTGCCAGTGGTGCAGGGGATGTCCGCTTGATTGAAGATTTTGGACAGGGCATCGAGCCTGCTGCCGGGCTTTTGGGCGAATTCAGCGATGCGGATGGAGCCCTGGTCAAGGTGGTGAACTGTGCCGGGTTCGCCGCGGTTACAGCAGAGAAAGGCAATTCCACCCACGATCTGCTCCGCTTTAAAGGTTGTTGCCAGCAGTTCCTCGTTGCCGAGGCCGTTTTGCAGGGTCAGGATTGTGGTTTTGTCGGACACCAACGGGCGGACAAGTTCAATAAGTGACTGATTGGCATAGGCTTTTAAGCCGATCAAGACCAGATCGACCGGGCCGATCTCTGTGCTGTTGCGGTAGCCCTTGACCTGTTGCAGGTGGAAATCGCCACGAGGTGAAGTGACTTTCAATCCCGACGAAACAATCGCCTGGTAGTCGCGACGCAGGAGAAAATGAACATCATGTCCGGCCCGCTGCAACAGGCCTCCATAAAAAAGCCCAAGAGCGCCGGAGCCGATTACACCAATACGCATTTTGTCCTCTCGGCAGTTTGTTGTTCTGTCGAGCCGCTTGCGTGAACAAACCCGCGAATAATCTGGGTTTCCTTGACTGCAGAGGCCGTTTGTGGTATTTTGCTTATTTCCATAGGGAGAAATAACAATAATGTTTAAAATTGGTGACCGAGCTGTATACCCTGCACAAGGGGTCGGTGTTGTTGAAAATATTGAGTCTCGCGAGTTCTGCGGTCAAACCCACGATTTTTATATCCTGCGTATCATTGATAACGATATGACCATCATGGTTCCGGTGGGCAATGCCAATCATGTCGGCTTACGCACCCTGATCAGTAAAGACAAAGTTGAGACAATATACAATGTACTCGAGGAAAAGCAAATCGGCTCTTTGGCGATTGCTTCCTGGAGCCGCCGACAGCGTGAATACAACGACAAGATCAAAACGGGTGACCCGATTGATGTTGCTGAAGTTCTGCGCGAGCTTTACCTGATCAAGGAAGAGAAAGAACTTTCTTACGGCGAGAAAAAAGTCCTGGAACTTGCCAGAAGGCTGCTGGTCAAGGAACTGGCTCTTGCCGAAGGGATCGAGGAAGATATGGTGACGGAACGCCTCGAAAATATGGTCAACTGATTTCTGAAGGAATGAAACAAGAATTTCGGGCCGGGTGCTAATGCGCACTCGGCCCTTATTATTTGTGTCGGCGAAACTATCTTCTAATTAATTATTTTCAAATGGCAGTAAATACGATAGAAATAGCAGATCGATTCGCACATGAGTGGTTTTTTGGAACCCCTTGCAAAGTCGTTGGCCTGGCTTCCAGGCAGGACTATTAACGACTGACGACAGGAAGAGCCTATGAATGTTCATGTTCTGATCCCTGCTGCAGGCAGCGGAAGCAGGATCGGTGGTGATACGAGAAAGCAGTACCTGGAGATTGGCGATCGGCCGATTCTGGTACAGACGCTGTCGCGGCTTGCTGATCAGCCGCAAGTTTCGTCAATTCACCTGGTTGTTCCTGAGGAGGATGTCGCTACTTGTCGGGCCGACCTGGTGGAACGCTATCGTCTGGAAAAGATCGGTGTCGTGATTGCCGGGGGCGCAGAACGTCAGGACTCTGTACGTAACGGGCTGGAGGCTTGTGGCGCTGCGGATCAGGACGTGATTCTGATTCATGATGGCGTTCGCCCTTTTTTTCCGCAGGAGCAGATAGGCCCACTGGTGCAAATAGCTGCTGCCGAGGGAGCGGCGATTCTTGCTGTTCCGGCACAGGATACGATTAAAGAGGTGTTTGACGGGCTGGTACGCTCGACCCTGGATCGAAGCCTGCTCTGGCAGGTGCAGACTCCCCAGGCGTTTCGCTGCGATAGAATTCGTGAAGCTCATAGACGGGCTTATGCTGGCGGCTACCTTGGCACCGATGATGCCTCCCTGGTTGAATGGTGCGGTTGGCCGGTTGCCGTTCTTCCCGGTCATCCACACAATATCAAGATAACGACGCCGGCAGACCTGGCCCTGGCCAGGGCTTTGATTACGGCGGGAGAGGTCTCTCTGACATGATACGCATTGGTCATGGTTTCGACGTTCATCGCCTGGTTCCTGATCGTCCCCTGGTTCTGGGGGGCGTTACCATTCCCTACGAATATGGTCTGCACGGACATTCGGACGCTGATGTTTTGTTGCATGCGGTCTCTGACGCCATCCTTGGCGCCTTGGGGCTTGGGGATATCGGCCGTTATTTCCCCGACACCGACGATACCTACAAGGGGATCAACAGCGTACTGCTTCTGGAGCATGTTGTTGGTTTGGCAACGGCCCGCGGTTTTCGGGTCAGCAACCTGGATACGACTGTAGTTGCGCAGCGTCCTAAGCTAGCACCCCATGTCTCACAAATGGTGATTAACCTGGCCAAGGTTTGCCAGGTCTCGGGCGGCTGCGTGAACGTGAAGGCGACAACAACCGAGCAGCTTGGCTTTACCGGCCGCGGTGAAGGCATCTCCGCACATGCAGTAGTGTTGATGGCTACAAGCGATAGTTGATAGGTTTAACGAGATATTGTCCGGGGCAAAACTTTGTGTTGAGTCCCGGATTTTAGCTTAATACTGAAAAGAAATTTGAGGAGTAACCTTCATATGAGTCATCCCCCCGTGCAGTTGGGCCCCAACTTTATCCGTAATATCGTCGATGAGGATCTGGCCAACGGTAAGCATAAAAGCGTTGTTACGCGTTTCCCGCCCGAGCCCAACGGTTATCTGCATATCGGTCACGCCAAGTCGATCTGTCTCAATTTCGGCCTGGCCGCTCTTTACCAGGGGCGATGTCACCTGCGTTTTGATGACACCAACCCGGTTAAGGAAGAGCAGGAATATATCGATGCTATTAAAACCGATCTGAGTTGGCTCGGCTTTGACTGGGGCGAGCATGAATATCACGCTTCGGACTATTTCGAGGCTCTGTATGCTTTTGCCGAGAAACTGGTCGAAAAAGGGCTGGCCTTTGTTTGTGATCTGCCCCCTGCGGAGATGCGCGAGTATCGCGGCACCTTGACGGAGCCGGGCAAAGAGAGCCCTTACCGCAGCCGCACTGTTGGGGAGAATCTCGACCTGCTGCGCCGTATGCGCGCGGGTGAATTCGATGATGGCTCGCGGGTGTTACGTGCCAAGATTGATATGGCTGCGGCCAACATGAATCTTCGCGACCCGGTGCTTTACCGGATTCTGCGCGCGACGCATCCGCGCACTGGCGATACCTGGTGTATCTATCCGATGTACGATTTCGCTCACGGGCAATCGGACTCCATGGAACAGATCACCCACTCTCTCTGCACCCTCGAGTTTCAGGATCATCGGCCTCTTTATGATTGGCTCTGTGAGGCGCTGGAGATTTATCATCCACAACAGATCGAGTTCGCACGTCTGAACCTGACTTATACGGTGATGAGTAAGCGCCGACTGCTGGAATTGGTTAACGAAAAGCATGTCTCCGGCTGGGATGATCCGCGCATGCCGACCCTCTCGGGGATGCGTCGACGTGGCTTTACCGCCGCTGCAATCCGTACTTTCTGCGAACGGATCGGTGTTGGCAAGAGCGACAGCGTTATTGATATGAGCACCCTGGAAGATTGTGTCCGTGAAGACCTTGATCAAATCGCGCCACGTGCCATGGGGGTCTTGCGGCCGTTGAAGGTGACCATTACCAATTATCCGGAGGGGCAGAGCGAAGAGTTTACGGCACCAAAACATCCCAAAAAACCTGAAATGGGCACCCGGACGATTCCTTTCGATCGCGAGATTTATGTTGATCGGGATGATTTTATGGAAGATCCGCCGAAGAAGTTTTTCCGGCTGGGGCCAGATCGTGAAGTGCGGCTGCGTTACGGTTATATTATTCGCTGTGAAGAGGTGATCAAGGACTCGGTGAGCGGTGAGGTCACTGAATTACGCTGCAGCTACGATGCGGAGACTGGAGGTGGCGTGTTGCCGGAAGGGCGCAAAAAGGTTAAAGGGATCATTCACTGGGTTTCTGCGGCGCACGCGGTGTCGGTCGAGGTTCGCCTTTATGATCGTTTACTCAGCGTCGCCGACCCGGCGGCAGAAAAGGATCGCGATTATCGCGAGTTCCTCAACCCTGAATCACTCGAGGTGCTTGCCGATGCCCTGGTGGAGCCGGGTCTTGCCGATGCCGCCGCAGGAGAGACCTTCCAGTTCGAGAGGCTCGGTTACTTCTCAGTTGATAGCAAAGATTCACAGCCAGGAAAACTGGTGTTTAACCGCAGCGTGACCCTGCGGGACGCCTGGGCAAAGATTGCGAAAGGATAGCCTTTTCGCAAATTGCATAAGGGGCTTTGGCAAGCATAACGCCGCGGGACCAGAATATATACGCTTATCATCCGGTACTGGTCATCCT
>JAAXQF010000179.1 GCA_012974435.1 Desulfuromonadales bacterium
GCTTTTTATTGATAGAGACATTTAGGAAGCTCTTTAATCCACAAAACTATGGCCACCAGGGGTCGATACTTGGTGGCCGTTTTCTTATATGTCAGAGGTTGTGAAAAGCCCATATTCCGGGAGAAAACATCATCTGTCGATCCCACCTGCGTTTCCTCAGTATTTCCTGTTCATCCTTGCGTACCACCCAGAAAACAGTAGTCACCGCCATCACCATCACCAGCAACGATAAGCCCAAACATAGACAAAGCAAATAGTTATGATAAATTTTCAAAGGTTTCTCTTGTTGCCCTTGGCACTATTGTCCCCTTGAATTCATGTCCCAGTAAAAGATTTAGTAATGCGTTGATGTTTCTTTCATAAGGAGAAAAGAGATGGACATTTCTCGACGAAATTTCCTCAAAGGCAGCGCCCTAGCTGCCGGCGGTGTTGCGGTTAGCGGAAGACCGGCTCAAGCAAACCCCGACTCAACGGAGTTGAGAACCAAAGGCCTCGAAGTAACGACCACGATCTGCCCCTACTGTGCGGTTGGCTGCGGCATGATCGTGCATACCAAGAACGGCAAGGTTGTTAATATCGAGGGAGATACTGATCATCCGATCAATGAGGGTTCGCTCTGTTCCAAAGGGAGCGCGATGTTCCAGGTTGCCAACAATGAGCGCCGCCTGACCAAGGTACAGTACCGAGCGCCGAACAGTGACGTCTGGGAAGAGAAGTCCTGGGATTGGACGATGAACAGGATTGCCGAACTGATGAAAGAGACCCGCGATCGCAACTTCGTCAAAGAAGAAAAAATCAAAGGTGAAATGTACACCGTCAACCGTAACGATGGCATGGCGATTCTCGGCGGGGCAGCTCTCGATAATGAGGAATGCTATCTGCTAAGCAAATTCGCCCGCGCTATGGGGGTCGGCTACCTGGAACACCAGGCGCGAATATGACACAGCGCTACGGTTGCCGGTCTGGCAGCCACGTTCGGTCGTGGAGCAATGACCAATCACTGGATTGATATCCAGCACGCCGATGTCATCCTGTGCATCGGTTCAAACCCCGCAGAGAATCACCCGATTTCTTTTCGTTGGGTCGAAAAATCGATGGATAACGGCGGCAAGCTGATTTCCGTCGACCCGCGTTACACCCGAACCTCCTCCAAGTCGGATATTTATGCCCAGTTGCGCCCGGGCACGGATGTCGCTTTCATCGGCGGTATAATCCATTACGCCCTGGAGAATAATTCAATCCACAGGGAATACGTGGTCAACTACACCAACGCAGCGTTTCTGGTTGATGAAGGTTATGCTTTCGATGATGGTCTTTTTTCCGGCTATGATCCTGACAACAACAGCTACGACAACGGTTCATGGGCTTACCAGGTTGGAGAAGATGGTAACCCATTGCGCGATAACAGCCTGGAGAATCCGCGCACTGTCTACCAACTGCTCAAACAACATTATGCCCGGTACTCACCTGAAAAGGTTTGCGAGATTACCGGGACCGCGATCCAGGACTACCTGAATGTTGCCCGCACTTTCTGTAGTACCGGCAGGGTGGGCAAGGTGGCGACCATCATGTACGCCATGGGAACCACTCAACACACCACCGGCACTCAGAACGTCCGTTCCTACGCAATACTGCAATTGCTGCTCGGCAATGTCGGTCTCGCCGGTGGCGGGATCAATGCCCTGCGCGGCGAATGCAATGTCCAGGGATCAACCGACTACGCCCTGCTCTACCATATCCTGCCCGGCTATCTGAATTCGCCGACTTTCGACAACCGCACCCTGGATGATTACCTTGAAAAGTGGACACCCAAGACCAAAGATCCACAGAGCGCCAACTGGTGGAGCAATATGCCCAAATACATGACCAGTCTGCTCAAAGCTTTCTGGGGTGATGCGGCAACCGCAGAAAACGATTTCGCCTACGACTACCTGCCGAAACGCAGCGGCAACTACTCATTCCTTAAAGTTATGGAGCGTTTGCAGGGTGGTGGATTTGAAGGCTTGGTTCTGATGGGCACCAACCCGATTGTCGGCGGCCCCGATGCGGGGGCAATTGCCGATGGCCTGGACAATCTCAAATGGATGGTTGCCGCCGATCTCTGGGAGACCGAAACCTCTATCTTCTGGAAGCGACCTGGCGTCGATCCAAAGGGCATCGATACAGAGGTCTTCTTGCTTCCGGCTGCCTCCTCAGTGGAAAAGCAAGGAAGTATCTCCAACTCCGGCCGTTGGGCACAGTGGCGCTACAAGGCTGTTGAACCGCCCGGTCACGCCGAGAGTGACGCTTTCTTTGTCGACCAGTGGGTCAAGAGGTTGAAAGACCTTTATGCCAACGACGGGATCTTCCCCGGCCCAATCGTCGACCTGTCCTGGAACTATGGAGAGGGCCACGAGCCGGATATCGACATGGTTGCCCGAGAATGCAATGGCAAATTTACCCGCGATGTTGAGATCAACGGTAAAACCTTCAAGAAAGGAGAGCAGGTAACGAATTTCACCTCTCTTCAGGCCGACGGCTCAACGGCTAGCGGCAACTGGCTCTACTGCGGTTCTTATCCGCAGGAAGGCAACATGATGCAGCGCACTGGCACTTCCGACCCCACCGGGATGGGTTTTTTCCACGAGTGGGCCTGGTGCTGGCCGCTTAATCGTCGGATTCTCTACAACCGCGCCTCTGTGGATTTAAACGGTAAACCGTGGAACCCGGACAAGCCGGTTATCAGCTGGAACGAAGCGACCGGAACCTGGGAAGGTGACATCCCCGATGGCGGCTGGCCACCGATGAGCAAGGACGGCACCAAACACCCATTCATTATGCTTGCCGAAGGGTTTGGCCGTCTCTTCGCTGCCGGACTCGCTGACGGCCCACTGCCAGAGCATTACGAGCCAATGGAGAGCCCGATCGGCAATCTGATGAACAAACAGCAGAGCAACCCGGCGCTTGACCGTAAGGGCAAGATCAACAAATCCGGCAGATTCCCCTATATAGCAACAACCTGCCGGGTCTCCGAACATTGGCAGGCCGGTGCCATGACCCGCAGCCTGCCCTGGTTGGTGGAATTGGTACCCAACATGTTTGTCGAGATGAGTGAGGAATTGGCCACAAAGAAAGGGGTCGCCAACGGCGAGATGGTTACCATCAGTACCAGGCGTGGTGCAATCGAGGCTCAGGCCTTGGTCACCAGTCGGATCAGGCCGTTGCGCGTTGGTGGGAAAATGGTGGAACAGGTTGCAATTCCCTGGCACTTCGGTTTCAACGGTATAGCCAAGGGAGACAGCGCCAACATCCTGACCGACGCTGTCGGTGATGCCAATACCCACATCCCGGAGTACAAAGCATTTCTGTGTAATATCGAGAAGGGAGGGAAAAAGGTATGAGCGACGACAATAAATTTTCCCAGAACCGCTCTTTTCTCATCGACATGACCAAATGCACAGGTTGCCGTGGTTGCCAGGTGGCTTGCAAACAGTGGAACCAGCTTGAGGCCGAGAAAACTGAATTCTTTGATGGCGAGGGGTATCAGAACCCACCGGCGATGTCTGAATATACTTTCACGCGCATCAAATTCCGCGATTACCAGAGGCACGGACAGAACGAATTCGCCTTCTATAAAGAGATGTGCATGCATTGCAACCAGCCGGCCTGTGCTTCCGTCTGTCCGGTTGCCGCCTTTCACAAAACTGAGGAAGGTCCGGTGACATACCGCCCTGAGCGCTGTATCGGTTGCCGGTTCTGCATGATCGCCTGTCCCTTCGGTGTCCCCAAATACGAGTGGAGCAAGGGGCTGCCTCTTGTCAGGAAGTGCACCGGTTGCTACAGCCGGGTCAAAGAGGGGTTGTGGCCGGCTTGTGCTACCACCTGTCCAACGGCGATCACTTACGGCTCACGCGACGAGATGCTCGCGGAGGCCGAACGACGCCTCGCGCGCAATCCCGAGCGCTACATCAACAAGGTCTATGGCAAAGAGGACGCAGGCGGGACCTGTGTTCTGTACCTGAGCAACCTGCCCTTCGATGAGCTTGGCTTTAAGCCGGTCACCTTTCGACCGCTGCCGGAATACACCTGGGATGCACTACGTTATGTCCCCGGGGCTTTCCTTTCGGTCGGTGGCGGGCTTTCAGCCCTCGCCTGGATTACCCACAGAAGAGAGCGCTTGCGAAAAGAGCAGGAAGAAAACCAGCTGGAGAATACGCCTAAAGAGCCGAAGGAGGACCAGGAATGAGTCTTTTACGTCGCATTGTCGATGAAATTAAAAGTTACCATTGGTTTGTCCTGCTGATGATGTTCCTGGTCGGGCTCGGCGCATTTTCTGCGCTGTTGCGATTCGTCTACGGCCTGGGCGCCACGACCAATCTCAACGACACCTACCCCTGGGGTCTGTGGATCTCGTTTGATGTTGTAACCGCTGTGCCGCTAGCGGCCGGAGCCTTCACCCTTGGGGCCATCGTCCACTGTTTCAACATCAAGAAGCTTGAACCTTTGGTGCGACCAGCTATCGTCACCGGTTTTATCGGTTATTCTCTGGTCTCGGTCGGATTGCTGCTCGACCTCGGTCAACCGCAAAGAGGTTGGTATATAATACGCTACTGGAACTTTGAGTCACCAATGTTCGAAGTTGCCATGTGCGTGATGGCCTACACCACGGTACTGATCCTCGAACTGCTTGCGCCGATGGCAGAAAAGTTTGGCTGGCATGTGTCCTTAAGGGTCTTACGTTGGCTGGAGATGCCGCTGGTTATTGCCGCAGCAGCCATTTCGACTTTGCATCAGAGCACCCTTGGCACCTTCTTCCTGATCGCTGTCGATAAATTGCACAACCTCTGGTACAACCCGATGCTGCCTCTGCTCTTCTGGGTCAGTGCCATCTGTAGCGGTATGTGCATCATCATCCTTGAGGCTACTGCCAGCCATAAGTGGATGGGGCAACCAAACGAAGGTGTGCTGTTAGAGACTCTTGCGAAAATTCTTCCATGGACACTCGGCGCCTACTTGGGGCTGAGGGCCTATAGCCTTCTGTTTATTGCCGAGGGGCCATTTTTCGATCGGCCGGGGCTTACCTTTTCATTCTTGATTGAAGTCGGTTTTGGCTTCGTGCTGCCTTTCATCTTGTTCACCATGAAATCGGTGAGAGAGAACGACCGGAGTCGGGCTATTGCCGCCGGGCTGGTTATCTTCGGATTGGTACTCAACCGCTTTAATGTCTCGATGATTGGCATGATGGATCCCAACCAGATTTATCTTCCTTCGCCCATCGAATCTTTGGTCACGATTGGGATTATTGCCGGCCACATTCTGTTTTTCGTTTTGATTGCCAAGTACTTTCCGATCTTTGAGCACCATCCGGAAACGGTCGATTATTCGATACCAGACCCACTCTATAAATCAAAGGTTAAGAATGTGTAGGAGAAAGATAACTCCTGCTTGGTAAGTAACCATCAGGATAGAGGGTTTTTATGGACAGCTCATCCGAACATCAAATCGTCCGACTGGTTAAGGGGCGCAGAGAGATAGTCACCCGGCAGGTGGTCGAAGAGTATCCACTGCGATTGCGTATCAATGGCTGCGAACTGGCAACCCTGGTTTGTTCTCCGCACCAGCTTAATTTTCTACTTGCAGGATTTCTCCATCTACAAGGCTTTGCAGATTCTCTGGACGATATCCTGGCTCTGGGTGTTTGTGCCGATTTCGGTTTGGCCGAGATTCGCCTGAAAAAAGCGTTGCCAGAGAAACTCGAGCCGACCTTGACCTCAGGCTGTGGAACCGGAATTTCGTTCAATCTGCCGCATCATCTTCTGAAAGAGACCCGCCCCCGACAACGCAACTACACCAGCGACAGCCTGTTTCTGCTCATGCGGCAACTTGCACAAAAGACCGAGCTATATCGAAAACACGGCGGCATTCACGCGGCCGCGGTCGGCGATGAGGATGGTCTGCTGCTTCATACCGAGGATATCGGCCGTCACAACACCCTTGATCGCCTGGCCGGTGAAGCGCTGTTCAGAAAGGTTGACCTGCGAGACAAGATGCTGATCACTTCAGGACGAATTTCCACAGAGATGGTCGCCAAGGCCGCTCGACTCGGCATCGGTCTGCTTGCGTCGCGTTCCTCTCCGACCAACCGGGCGATCGAACTCTGTAAACAAGCCGGCATCACTCTGGTTGGCTATCTACGGGGCGAATCTCTGGAGGTCTACAGCCATCCGCAACATTTACAGCTTTCTGCCAGCAGTCAACGGATCTCCGGCATCAGCGGGGTAATTCTCGCCGGAGGAGAAAGCCAACGGATGGGCAGCGACAAATCGTTACTGCCGATTCAGGGTGCGCGCTTTATCGATCATATCTATGCCCGTTTAAGTTCTCTGTTTGACGAGGTGCTTATCGTCACCAATTCTCCGGAACTCTATCAGGATCTACCATGTCGCAAAGTTCCGGATATTTACCTCAAACAAGGAGCGCTGACGGGGATCCATGCGGGACTAAGCCAGGCTCAACAACCGCGAGCTTTTGTAGTTGGCTGTGACATGCCTTTCGTTTCAGAAAAGATGGTGAGAAAAATCTGTTCTCATGCCGAACAGGGCGATTTGATTCTGCCACTCAGCAGTAAAGGGCATGAGCCGCTGCATGCCCTTTACGAAAAAAGCTGTCTGCCCGCCATGGAGCAGGTATTGGATGCTGGTCACAAGCGGATCATGAAATTCTTCTCTCAGGTGAAGGTTGTGGAAATTCCGGCCGCTGAATTGTTACCACTCGATCCGCAGGAGAAGAGCTTTTGCAATATCAACACGCCA
>JAAXQF010000340.1 GCA_012974435.1 Desulfuromonadales bacterium
GATAAAACGCGGCCGCTTTGTAGAAGAGTTGGGGATGTCCGTCTACGATGCCGGCGTACTCGCATCTGACCGCGCTCTAGCTGATTACTTTGAGGCTTGTGTAGCCCTCGGCAGCGACGCCAAAAGTTGCGCTAACTGGATCATGGGTGAGGTTTTGCGCAAGCTCAAGGAAACTGATACCGAGATTACTGACGTGCCGATCACGCCTGAGCTTCTCACCGGCTTGCTCGCCCGCATAGCAGACGACACAATCTCCGGCAAGATCGCCAAGACCGTCTTTGAAAAGATGTGGCAAAAAGGCCAAACGGCTGATCAGATCATTGACGCGGAAGGTCTCAAACAGGTCACAGACACCGGCGCTATCGAAGGCCTGGTCGATGAGGTGATTGCCGCCAACCCGGACCAGGTCGCCGAGTACCTCGGCGGCAAAGACAAACTTATCGGCTTCTTCGTCGGCAAGGTCATGCAGGCAAGCCAGGGCAAGGCCAACCCCGGCATGGTCAATCAACTTTTGAAGAAAAAACTCACAGGAAACTGAATAAAATGAGCAATTGTGCAGCATTCCCCGACGCGGGTGGCATTCGTCCCATCAAATACAACGATGGCGTTCTCAGCCTGATCGATCAACGGCTCCTACCGACAGAAGAAGTCTGGCTGGAATACACAGACTATCAGGCCGTGGCCGAGGCGATTCGCAGCATGGTCGTTCGTGGAGCCCCAGCGATCGGCGTGACCGCAGCCTACGGTGCGCTCTTCGGGGCACGTGCCATAGAGACCGACGACTATGCCGAATTTGTGAAAGAGTTTGACCAGGCCTGCGAAGTTCTAGGTGCAACCAGACCGACAGCGGTCAACCTCTTCTGGGCTCTGGACCGTATGAAAAGCTTGGTACGAGCCAACCCCGAGCAACCGGTGGGCAACCTGAAGATCGCTCTCGAGTACGAGGCCATAGCGATCAACGAAGAAGATGTCCGCATCAACATGAACATGGGCCGCCACGGTGCAGCGCTCCTGCCTGACAAGGTGCGTATCTTGACGCACTGCAATGCGGGCGCCTTGGCAACGGGCGGTTACGGCACAGCGCTGGGTGTGATTCGCGCAGCAGTCGCTGCCGGCAAAGAGGTCGCTGTTTTTGCTGATGAGACCCGCCCCTTCCTGCAGGGCTCGCGGCTGACCGCATGGGAATTGATGAGAGACAACATCCAGACCGTTCTGATCTGCGACAACATGGCTGGCTATTTGATGTCCAAAGGCGCTATTGACGCCGTAATTGTCGGAGCCGACCGAATCGCCGCCAACGGCGATGTCGCCAACAAGATCGGCACCTACACGGTTGCGGTTCTCGCCAAGGAGCACAAGATCCCCTTCTATGTTGCCGCCCCGACCTCGACCATTGACCTGAAGCTCACTGACGGGTCACAGATTCCGATCGAGGAAAGAGATACCCGCGAAGTGACACACATTGGCGAGCAGCAGTTGGCGCCCACTGGCGTGGCCGTATTTAACCCTGCCTTCGATGTCACCCCGGCCCGACTGGTCAGCGCTATCATTACCGAACATGGTGTCGCCCAAGGGAACTACGCAGAGCAGCTGGCCGCTTATGTCCAGCAGAGCGGATAAATGACCTGATGACCTTTTCAGAAATTCGGACATGGTTAGAAGAACTCTTGACCGGTGACGAAAAAGCCCTTGCGGAGACTGCCAGAAAAGCAGGCTTTGCAGAACCGGCGAAGACCGCAACCAACCTGGTTCTTCTACAGGAAATATTTACAAGGCCCAAGCTTGTCATCAACATTGCCAAGCATGCGCTGACAACTGCCGACCCCGATCTGGCCCTCAACAATCTCGAGCGTTTAAGCGGCACAGTTAAAAATGAACGACTGACCACGATCCTTAGCCACCCCATACCATCGAATCAACTCCTTACAATTCTTGGTGCTTCACCGTTCCTGGCAGGGCTGCTCTGTCGTAGAGCCAGCTTTTTTGAAGGGCTGTTCGTTCAATCCCAGATAGAGCAGACAAAAACCGAAGAACAAATGTGTGTTGAACTTCGTCAACTGATAGCTGATACGGCAGATACAGCGGCATTGCATCGTGGTCTACGCATTTACAAAGGCCAGGAGATGTTGCGTATCGGCGGACGCGACCTCTGCGGCATGGCCGAGCTCGAAGAAGTAACAGATGAGCTCTCGTCTCTGGCAGCAGCGACCCTGCAAAGAGCCTTTGAAATCTGCAGCATCCAACTCAAAGCCGAATATGGTGCCCCCCTGCTCGATGCCGAGAATGATGAGCCTGAGCAGGAAGCCGAGTTCACCATCCTTGGCATGGGCAAGTTTGGTGGTTTTGAGCTCAACTTTTCTTCTGATATCGACCTGATCTACTTCTACAGCTCTGACCGTGGTCAGACGGCCGGCATCAACGACCCGATACGTGGTCAACGCAATCGCATTTCGATCCATCAATATTTTGCAAAACTATCGGAGTTGATCAGTAAAGCGATTGGCCTGGCAACTGAAGATGGCTTCGTCTTCCGCGTCGACCTGCGCCTGCGCCCGGAAGGCAACAGTGGAGAAATGGCCAACTCCCTTGCCGCCGGAGAGATTTATTACGAGAGCTGGGGCCAGAGCTGGGAACGCTCTGCAATGCTCAAGGCTCGCCCCGTCGCCGGCTCAAAGCCCCTGGGTGAAGAGTTACTGGAACGCTTGCAACCCTTCATCTACCGTCGCCACCTCGACTACGCCATGATCGAAGATATCAAGATCATGAAGCAGAAGATTGATCGCAGCCTGACACGTGAGAAAGAGGGGGAGCTGAATCTCAAGTTGGGACAGGGCGGGATCCGCGAAATAGAATTTTTCATCCAGGCGCTGCAACTGATCAACGCCGGAAAAAATCCGAGTCTGCGTGAACGCAATTCCCTCAAAGCGTTGCAACTTCTCTGTGCCGAGGGGCTCATTACCACCGAAGAGCGGGACAACCTGACTGACGCCTATCGTTTTCTGCGCACTGTAGAGCACCGCATTCAGGTGGTCCATGAACAACAGACGCACAATCTGCCAACCAGACCGGAAGAACTCACAGCGCTAGCAAGACGCTGTGGCTTCCCTCATACCGATGCGTTCATGGCAGAGTTGCAAAAGCACCGAGACAATGTCACGACAGTATTTCGTGACCTCTTCTATACCAGTGAAGAAGACCTGCCATCCCAGGTTAGCCCCGAAGTCTCCTTTCTTTTTGATGACAACGCTGACCCGGACCTCTGCCTGGACATCCTGGAAGAGAAAGGCTTCCGTCCACCGGAACCGGCCTTCGAAAGCCTCAAGGTTCTGCGTCAAGGCGGCACCAAGGGTTACCTGACAGAGCGGGCGCATCGACGTCTCGACCGCATCGCACCGCTGCTCTTCCAGGAAGTCATGCACTCTCCGGATCCGCCAATGGCCCTGGCTAACATGGTAAAATTTCTCGAAGCATGTCGGCGGGCACGTGGCACTTACTATTCCCTGCTCGCAGAGAATCCTGAGATCATCAAGGTTCTGGTCTCGCTTTTTGCAACCAGTCAATTCCTGTCACGCAACTTTATTCAGCACCCGGAAGTCCTCGACACCCTCGTATCAAGGAGCTACGCCCAAAATATCAAGACACTGGAAGACATCAGCAGTGAACTGACCGAATTGCTGGACAATGCTCCACACTATGAGGAACTGCTCAACACCCTGCGACGGTTCCGCAATGAAGAGTTTCTACGCATCGCCCTCAACGATATCTATGGCCATACACCGCAGGGGCACACCACGACACAACTGTCCCTGGTTGCCGAGGTTTGTCTGCAAAAAGCGATGGAAATCGCTCGCAGAGAGCTGATAGAACGCTACGGCCTGCCTTTCTGTAAAGGTGATGGAGACGCCCTCCATGAGGCAACCTTTGCGATCATCGGCATGGGAAAACTAGGCGGTATGGAGTTGAACTATCATTCCGATCTCGACATCATTTTCATCTATGAAGGTGATGGAAAAACCAGAGCGGTCGAAGGAACCGACCACGACCGCTTCAAGCCACAGACCAATCAGCAGTACTTTGCACGTCTGGCGCAACGTATCATTTCAGTCCTGACCTTGATGACCCAGGAAGGCCATGTCTATGAGATAGACACTCGCTTGAGGCCCTCAGGAAATCAGGGGCCACTGGTCTCATCCCTGCCGGCTTATCGCGCATACCACGAAGGTTCAGCGGCGCCATGGGAGCGCCAGGCGTTAATCAAGGCCAGGGTTGTCGCAGGGCACCCCGGACTGG
This sequence comes from Desulfuromonadales bacterium, assembly GCA_012974435.1. Classification (GTDB taxonomy): domain Bacteria; phylum Desulfobacterota; class Desulfuromonadia; order Desulfuromonadales; family BM103; genus M0040. The sequence goes on from JAAXQF010000340.1 coordinate 4,291, forward strand.
CATCAAATTACGACGCACTGACAGCAGAGATTGTTTACGAGCAGCCGTTACCGGACAATCTCAAAGAGGAGATCTACCGACTGCGTCAACGCATGGAGAAAGAACTCGGCCAGGAAAGTGCGGAGAATCGGAATATAAAAACCGGGCGTGGCGGCATGGTTGACGTTGAATTCATCGCGCAATACTTACAACTGCTCCACGGCAGGGGAAATACGTCGCTACGCTGTCGCAATACGGTGGAGGCTCTGGAAAGGCTCCGGAACGAAAATTTACTTTCGGAAAAAGACTGTGAGAATCTCGTTAACGGCTATAAGTTCTTAAGACGCCTCGAAAACAAGTTGCGACTGGTACATGACCAATCAATTAATCAATTGACGTCTGAGCCACTCTATCTTGCCAAGCTGGCGCGGCATCTTGGCTATTCAGATGCCACCGGTCGACCTGAACAGTTGTTCAAGGATGAGTACGCCAGAACAACTCAGACCATCCGGGATATTTTTGAACGTATCTTGAACAGCAAGGAGAATGCTTGAAAAGGCTTGTTTGGGAAAATGTTCAGTTGAGAATCAAGGATTGCCATTAACAACCGGTATGGCGAGCCAACTGAGGCAAGGATCATTAAGAGAAATCCCTTCTCGTGCGCAGGCACACTCAATACAGTTTTTTTCTATAAAGCGTTTTAACAGCTCAAACATCTCTACATTGGTCGGCTTGAAAAGAACTCCGATCTGGGGCTGTTGCCGGCTCGGCGAATCGCCCTCCGGAATACAATAGATCACTTCAGAGGGAATCCTCAGAATTTCACCCTCAAGTTTTACTTCAAGGGTCAACTCTGTACCACGAGGAATTTCCTTTGCACAGGTAAGGCGTCCGCCACGGTCAGAAAGAGAAGCCAACTGACCTTCCAGCCACTCGTTCTCAATCTTCAATTCAACCGATATTTCCATGGCCACCCGGATGTTTCTACGGGGTGTTGGAAAGAAATGAGCTTCAAGAAGGAGATACAGTTCGCTCAGAGAGATGGGGGTCGTCAGAAAATCACCCTTTTCAAGGGGCATGGGCGTCAACCAAACGACCTGAACATCATGATCGGGCAGCTCAATGCCGCGTTCAACAAAAGCCACCGTTGCTGCAGAGAGATCTTCAACCGCGAAAAATTTCCAATCGGCAAGAATGCTGGTCAACAGTTTACTGAACTGTTGACTGCGCGTGATCACCGCAACCTGCTTTATCTCAGCCTGCTTACCCCCGAGTAACAATATCAGCTCTCCTCTTGTATCAAAACATCATGAAAATCAATGACAATGGCTATACAGTCATCGATACCATCAACTCTCCTGCTCATCCAACGCCATCAGTCTGACCAGTTCACGATCCAGCAAGTGTCTCGGCTGTACATTGCTTAGAGCACGAATCATGCTTCTCTTAAGATAAGGATTTTCGTCTGCAAGCTCAGTCAGAAGTTGCTTCATACGCTGTCTTTTCTGGTCTTCTTGTCCCATCACGGGACAACCGCAGTCAATGACAGGAAATTCGTTCTGGCGAGCCAACTTGATTATATCGGATTCTTCCACATAAACCAGAGGACGAATCACCGTATGACGTTTATTGTCTGCCAAGAGCTTCGGGCTCATAGCAGCAAGTTTACCAGCATAAAACTGATTGAGCAGCAGGGTCTCGATGAAATCATCGAGGTGGTGGCCGAGAGCAATCTTGTTGCACCCGAGCCGATCAGCCACGAAATAGAGGACACCACGACGAAGACGCGCACAGAAAGCACAGTAGGAAGAACCAGGGCGTCTTTTTTCTTCGATAATCTGTGTGCAATTCGTGCTTTCCATATGCACCTGGAAACCACATTGTCTCAGATAATCTTCCAGAACATCTTTGCGATAGCCAGGAAAGCCAGCATCCACATTCACTGCGATCAACTCGTAATTAATCGGGGCACGGCGTTGTAGTTGCGTGAGGATATGCAGCAGGGCGTAGGAATCTTTACCGCCGGACACAGCAACGGCAATACGGTCGCCATCTTCAATCAGGTTGAAATCACCAACAGCCTTGCCGGTGAGTCTTTTGACTTTGCGAAAGTGGGCATTATCGAGTAGCACTGTCGGGTTCCTGCTTCTTTGGAGATTCGCAACACAGCTGCGCACTCAAGTTAATATGACCGAAGCATTTAACGCTATACATCTGAATTTTTCAAGAGGAGAAAGTAACGGCGGCCTCGTGGCCGCCGCTAAAAGGGGACATTCATCCGGACACGAACTAGTGCCGCGTCAGTTTATCGTTGACGCGACACTAGCAGCGTGTCGGACTTTCCATGAACCGGCTGCAAACCCAGTCGATTGGCCCATATTTCAACTCCTTTTTGCCCCATAGCTACGGCTATGAGCCTGCAAACGAGCTAAAATCTGATCTCAATCGTCCAAATTTTCGCTTCGGTCCGGCAAGTCCGACAAGCTGCTAG
>JAAXQF010000343.1 GCA_012974435.1 Desulfuromonadales bacterium
GTTGGGGTACTGTTTAATGTTTCATTATGTAAACATGTAGCTTAAGGATAAAAAGTTTAACGCAAAGACGCGAAGGGAACCAACATTCAGGGTGATAGAAGAATCAATCAAACAGCGACAAGCAATGTTCTTTCATTCTTTTCACTGCGTCTTGCCTGATAACCTTTGCGTCTTTGCGTTACGTATTTGATTTGTCAACAATCTTAAGAACTTATGAACCGAACAACCAAGGCTCCTTCACTCTCTTTTTTTCCTCAAAAGCTTTGATCACTTCGACATGCTGCAAAGTCAGGCTGATGTCATCCAGACCTTTCAGCAGACATTCTTTACGAAACGCATCAACTGCGAATTCGAACACTTCACCATCAGCCGTCGTTACTTGCTGTTTTTCAAGATCGACAGACAAACGATAGCCGGGAGAAGCCTCAACGTCTACGAATAGCCTGGCCACTGTTTCAGTAGGAAGGACGATCGGCAGGATGCTGTTCTTGGTACAGTTATTGGCAAAGATCTCTGCAAAGCTCGGGGCAATCACAGCCCTGAAACCATAATCGAACAGAGCCCAAGGAGCGTGTTCACGCGAAGAGCCGCAACCGAAGTTATCACGCGTCAACAAGACCTCTGCGCCCTGATAGCGTGGTTGGTTAAGCACGAAGTCGGAATTTAGAGGACGTTTACTGCAATCCATGTCGAGCTCGCCATGATCGAGATAGCGCCACTCGTCAAACAGGTTCGGGCCGAAACCGGTGCGTTTGATCGACTTGAGAAACTGCTTCGGGATGATGGCGTCGGTATCAACATTGGAGCGATCCAGAGGAGCAACCAATCCATTCAATCTACAAAAGGCATCCATGGTCACACCTCCAGAGTGCGGACATCAACAAAGTGACCGACGATCGCAGCAGCAGCGGCCATAGCCGGACTGACCAGATGGGTGCGTCCGCCCTGCCCCTGTCGACCTTCAAAATTCCGATTCGATGTTGACGCGCTGCGCTCCTTAGGTGCGAGACGGTCATCGTTCATACCGAGACACATAGAGCATCCGGCCTCACGCCATTCAAAACCGGCCTGCAAAAAGATTTTATCCAGACCTTCGGTTTCAGCCTGCTGTTTGACCAGACCAGAGCCCGGGACAATCAGGGCCCGCTTGATATTGGCGGCAATCTTATGCCCTTTAATAATCTCTGCTGCAGCCCGCAAATCCTCGATGCGCCCGTTAGTACAGGAGCCGAGGAAAATCGTATCAGGATATATTTCAGTTATTGGGGTGTTTGCGGTCAGCCCCATATAAGTGAGAGCGGCCTGCATCCCTTCACGTTTGACAGGGTCGGGCTCATTAGCCGGGTCCGGGACGCAACCATCAACGGAAGTGACCATTTCGGGTGAAGTTCCCCAGGTCACCTGTGGCTGAATCGATGCGGCATCAAGGTGAACAACCTCGTCGTACTCGGCGCCGGGGTCGCTCTGTAACGATTTCCAATAAGTTTCAGCTTGATCCCATTCCGCACCCTTTGGCGAGTAAGGACGCCCTTTAGCATAGGCAATGGTTTTCTCATCGACGGCAACCATCCCTGCACGGGCACCGGCTTCAATCGACATATTGCAGACCGACATGCGCCCTTCCATCGACAGGGCGCGGATCGCATCGCCACCGAATTCGATAACGTAGCCTGTACCACCGGCTGTGCCGATCTTGCCGATAATCGCCAGCATGATGTCCTTGGCCGTTATGCCCGTTCCGACCTGGCCATCCACGCTGACCAGCATATTCTTCGCCTTCTTCTGAATCAGGCATTGCGTCGCCAACACATGCTCAACCTCGGAGGTGCCGATACCGAAGGCAAGAGAGCCCAGCGCACCATGTGTCGAGGTATGTGAATCACCACAGACGATGGTCATCCCGGGGAGTGTCACCCCCTGCTCGGGGCCAATGATATGCACAATACCCTGGCGGATGTCGTTCATGGCAAACTCTTCGATACCAAAGTCAGTGCAGTTGGCATCAAGGGTCTCAACCTGCAAGCGTGACAGGGGGTCCGAGATGCCTTCAGAGCGGTCGGTGGTGGGGACATTATGATCGGGAACGGCCAGGTTGGCGTCAGCACGCCAGGGTTTGCGGCCGGCCAACCTCAAGCCGTCAAACGCCTGGGGGGAGGTCACTTCATGCACCAGTTGCCGATCGATATAAAGAAGACAGGTACCATCGTCATCGCAGCGAACGACGTGACGATCCCAGAGTTTGTCGTAAAGGGTTTTTGCACTCATGACATGCTTTCCTGATTAAATGACTGGTTTACCTGCAATAGAACAAGAACTGTAATTATGAGTCATACTCTTCCTATGTCAATACATAAGCTAAATATCAGTTATCATTCTACTTCCTGTTCGCACAACAGAATTAACACCAATACTGTCATATTTCAATAAACAAATCTGGCCACCCACCTTTCTCAAGCTAGGTTCGACTTGCTTGAGTGCATCTTTTTTATCACAAACAAACACGGATAAATGAGTAACAAGAGCAAAAGCGTGCCTCACGCAGAGGCGCGGAGATCGCAGAGGAAAACCAATCAGACAAAAGCTTTGTTGCTTTTACTTTACTCTGCGATCTCTGCGCCTCGAATGAGCAAAGCGAACGGACGTGAGTAAGTTCGTGTTCTTCTGGTTTCAGATTTTGCCTTAGATTTACTGGAACGAACAAGATAAGCAGACAAACAAATTTACCGATCATTCTACGACAATGGGAAAAGGGGCCTCCCCTGAAGGAAGCCCCTTGCACATTTTAAGCACTGTCTCTACGACCGATTCATTTCGGCTCAACCGGAAATTGCCTGTTCTGCCATTCGCGCCAACCGCCCTTAAGGGCATAAACATTGGTAAAACCTTTTTCCATCATTTTCAGCGCCACACTGGCACTCGTCTGTTCATTAGCTCAAGCGCAATAGAGAACGATCGTCTTCTCCTTGTCATAATTGTCGACCCATTGGCCAACGGCTCTTGGTTCAACACGCTCGGCGCCGGTAATTTTCACGTTCGATCCCGCCCAATCACCACCAGTGCGAACATCGAGGACCTGATAGTCCGCCTCGCCAAGATGCATCTTGAGTTCATCAGCAGTCATGCTTGGAACCGAGGCGGCCATCGCGGCGACGCTGGCAGCAAAAAGAAATATGCTGGTCATTATTGTCAGTCTAATCAAAAAACGCTTGTTATGCATTGTCATAACTCCTTTCAAGCAGGTCCATTTCAGCAACTTTAACAGCTCCCGCATATAGATGACAAGTCCGGTTATCTTTATTTGTCTCCGGCCGACTCCCTCAGCTGTTCTTTGCGCTCCAGTAACTGCTGGATGTGGCGTTTCTCTTCTCGACAGATTGCTTCTATGATCGCACCTGCCTTGCCACGGAAGAGCGGTTTGACTTCGGCAAAAAAGATCAGTGTATTCTTCTCGAACTGCAAAGCCCTGGCAATCAACTCTTCCTGGGAAAGCATCTCTTCAAAGCTCAGCGAATCGGTGATCTCCTTGATCAGCAAATGGATAAATCGACCGTATTCGCCGAGGAGCTCATCCCCTTCTGTCGATTTGCCGGTATAGACCTCGTAAAGATCAGTATAAATCGCACAGTGTTTACGTTCTTCCCTGGCCAGAGCGGAGAAAGTCTCTTTCAAGCTGTCATCAACGGCTTTGTCACAGGCTCTCTCATAGAAATCCTGACCATGTTTCTCCAGCCAGACAGCAAGGTCCAGAACCGATTCGAGTGAAGTGATGCTCTTGGTTGTCAACAAAACTTAAACCTCCTCCATATGACAGCTTTATAGATGCTTCTTGCGTAACACTTTCTTGTCAATTTTGCCGACACTGGTCTTATCGATTTCGTCGACTACCAGAACTTTCAGCATCATGGCGTGCCGAGTCAAGCGACCGGAATCGACGAAGCTTTTGACAAAAGAGACCAGCTCCTTCTCGTTCGGCTCGGATTCACCTGGAACCACCAGCGCCAGAGGCCGCTCGCCCCATTTATCATCAGGCAGACCGATTACAGCAACTTCGCTGACAGTCGCATGCTGGGCGATCAGGTCTTCAAGCTCAAGGGACGAGACCCACTCGCCGGCAATCTTGATAACATCCTTTGCCCGGTCAGTAATCTTGAAGTAACCGTTAGGCCCCTGGTTGGCGACGTCACCGGTATGCAGATAGCCTCCGCGCCAGAGCTGCTCTGAATTATGATTGTCTTTTAGATACCCCTGTGTCAACCAGGGTGCTCTCAGCACGATCTCGCCGGTGCTTTCACCGTCAGCAGGAACAGGGTTCATCTCTTCATCAACAATGTGCATGCCAACCAGAGGTATCGCGCGACCCGTTTTACAGCGAATTTCGACCTGCTCTTCCAGCGGTTTGTCGAGTTGATCTTCCGGAACATGCGCAAGAGCGACTATGGGACAGGTCTCTGACATACCATAGCCGGTAAAGATATCAATACCGAGCTTAAGCGCGGCCAGACAGAGAGATTGCGGCATGGCTGCTCCACCGATGATCACCTTCCAGCGGCTCAAATCAACAGACTCTACATCAGGGTGGCTGAGGAGCATATGCAGGATGGTGGGGACACAATGAGAGAAGGTGACATCCTCTTCTTTGATCAGGTTGAGCAACAGCTCCGGAGCGTAACGCCCCGGATAAACCTGCTTGACACCGAGAGCTGTCGCCACATACGGAAGCCCCCAGGCATGCACATGAAACATCGGCGTAATAGGCATATAGACATCCTGCTGATGCAATCGCCCCTGGGTCTTCGGAGTCCCTATAGCCGCCAACGCACCAAGAGTGTGCAAAACCAGCTGACGGTGGCTGAAATAAACACCTTTCGGCATACCGGTGGTGCCGGTGGTGTAGAAGGTCGTCGCGCGGGTATGCTCGTCAAGGTCGGGGAAGTCAAATTCTGTTGAGGCGTTAGCAAGGAGCGCTTCGTATTCGCCACAAAGAGGCACGTGAGTTTCAGGCTGTACCTGCTCATCGCACAGCAGAACATAGTCATGTACGGTGTCAATTCGCCCCTTGATCGCATCGAGGGTCGGCAGGAAATCACTATGCACCAGGATCACGTCATCTTCGGCATTATCGATGGTATAGAGAATCTGGTCAGGGGAGAGGCGTACGTTGATAGTATGCAGAACGGCCCCGATCATCGGCACGGCGAAGAAGCACTCGAGGTAACGATGGCTATCCCAATCCATGACCGCCACCGTGTCACCCGCTTTAACTCCAAGCTTAGTCAGCGCATTAGCGAGGCGACAGATCCGTTCGCGCAAGGTCCGATAATCAAAGCGCAATTGATCACGGTAGACGATTTCCTGGTCGGGGTTATTGACCACGGGGTAGGCAAGCAGGTTTTTAATCAACAGCGGGTATGTGTAAGCAGAAGAGGTTCTTTCAATCAGCAGGTCATTCACGGGAACTCCTTTGGCAACCAAAAGCAGAAGGTTCAGAGGTCAATGGGGCAAAAAAGAGGTTTTACATTCTTCCCACAAATACCAGAAATGGCAAGGACAAATAGTTGCTTCCGGATGAATCATCTCAATGATTTTCATACACTTGACTGAATCTTTCAAGCTGGCAATATCACACAATTTAAGCTACTTTTATGAAACTGGAATTCACCACGGAGCAGCTCTTAGCAAATTTTATTCTGATCGGTCTCTTTGTTTCTCTGGGCATTCTGTTCCGCAGAATCAAAGCCTTCCCGGATGACACAGCGCAAACTCTCAACATGTTTGCGCTCTACGTGTCTCTGCCGGCAGTCATCCTGCTCAAGGCGCCTAGTCTTTCTCTCACAGGAGAAACCGTCGTCGCCGCCATCATCCCCTGGTGCATGCTGCTGCTCTCCGCAGCAATCATCCTGCTCCTCGCAAAGCGATGCAACTGGTCACGTCCCACAACCGGAGTCCTGATGCTGGTCGTTCCCTTAGGCAACACCTCCTTCATGGGTGTGCCGATGGTCAATGCCTTCTTCGGGGAAGCGGGCATTCCGCACCTGATCCTCTATGACCAGATAGGCACCATGTTGATCTTCGCGACCTACGGCTCAGCGATTCTGGCTTACTACAGTGGCGAGAAAAGTGGCGCAAAGATCATGGTGCGACGAGCCCTGCTCTTTCCACCCACCCTGGCCCTGGTAGCTGGGCTACTGTTCCGCAACATGAGCTACCCGGAAGCCATGGTGGACATCCTGCAGAGTCTATCCGGAACCTTAACACCACTGGTAATGACTGCAATCGGTTTCCAGCTGACGCTACGCCTGAGGCCAACAACACTGGGCCCGTTGAGCACAGGCCTTGCCATCAAACTTCTGATCGCACCATTAATCGCTCTGCTTGGCTGCCGTCTCTTCGGTATCGAAAACCTTGCTGCCGACATTGCCATCTTCGAAGCCGGCATGCCGCCCATGGTTACGGCAAGCGCACTCGCTGCAGCTGCCGGCATGGGTGTTGAGCTTGCAGTCGCTCTGGCTGGCCTGGGTATCGTCCTTGCTTTTATCAGTCTGTCTTTGCTTTATGCGCTGATTCAATATTTCTGAGCTTCATGTCATCGACAACAGTCAGAAGCAGCAAAGTGATCTGTTCAAAAAAGTTCACTTCTATGAAGGGGGTACATACTCTTTGCTAGGGAGCTTGATTCCCTTCTGGCTGATCTTGGAGTTCTTAAGTTCCAGTTCTGGGCAAATTAGACCAAAGGTGTTTCTGAGG
>JAAXQF010000544.1 GCA_012974435.1 Desulfuromonadales bacterium
GTCTTGTCCTAATTGGGCCTTGATCTGAAAACGTCCCCAATGGTCCACAACCGTTTTTCTCTCAGCTCTAGCCAGTTTGTTGATGCTTTTGTCTTCGTAGAAAGAATCGTTGTCGTAATCGCGGCTGGAGATTTCTTCGAAAACCACCCCGCCATCTGTTCCGAATGAGTGCCAGACGCCCGGCATGACGACCACGCTCTCACCCGGGACGAGTTTCCGGTGATGTCCGTCAACCGTACAGTTCAGCTCGCCATGAAGGACCTGGAAAGTCTCTTCCTTGCGGGCATGGTAGTGAGAGGGGTGTTTTTGTCCCGGCAGTTGCACTACCAGCTTCTTGCAATAATCGCGGCTGACACATTCGATAAGAACTGCGCCTGTTTCGAGGAATGTTGAAATGCCGTAATGATGCGAATACTCAACCTTGAATTCAGGGCCAAGGTGAATCTTGGCCTCATTGAGAAGAGCTTTGACGTCATGGACAGCGTGCTTGATCACCAATTCATCTTCCGATACAGGAAGAACGAGATTATCCTCGATCAGCGGTGTATTGGCAGTGAAGTCTTTCTGGCAGATGATTCCGGGCTTGAAGCGTCCACTATCAAGCTGACCTTCATTGTAGGGGATTGCGAAGTAAACCTGATCACTCTCGATCGTGGCCCCTTTACGGATTTTAGTCTTAGCGTAGACTCCGCGCTTCAGGCCGTCAATGGCGCTTTGCTCCGCTTCGGAAGCTGGTTGGCGCTCTTTGGGACCGCACAGCAACTGAGCTCTTTGCTTGGTCTCTATCCATGCATCGACCTGCTCTGGCGTCGAAGAATATGCATTGAGGGGTGCTTCTTTGGTGGCAATGCCGATGTGACGCTCAAAGAGCTCTGCGCCCAAAGCGACAGCAAGCTGCACAGGGATCATGTCGGATGGCGATTCATGAGTTGACCAACCGATATGGATACCAGGATAGCGGGAGCGTAACAGCGCAATCTGTTGCAGATTCATGTTCTGGTCAGGAGTGGGGTAGATGGCAACACAGTGCATGATCGCAAAGTGCACCCCCCGGTGTTGAAAGAAGCTGACCAGGTTATCGATATCCCGGATCGTTAAGCCCCCGGTTGAAAAGATCACCGGCTTGCCGGCATCGGCCACCTTTTCCAATAGTGGCCAGTCTTTTCCGGAGCAACTCGCTACCTTGATTACATCGAACCCCATATCGCAAATGATATCGACGGAGGCTTCGTCAAAAGGTGTGCACATTGAGATCAGCCCGCTGGTGCGAACCTCGTCAACTAATAGCTGGTACTTGTCACGCAGCAGGCGAGTCGACATGAAACGCTGAACCTGCTTGTGGTCACTTTTTTTCTGGTGGTCCGGATGAATGAATGTGTCGAGCTGTCTGAATTGAAATTTAAGGGCAGCTCTGGCTTCCCGGCCTTTGACGACTTTGGCAAAGGAGCGGACAATATTGAGCCCATGTTTTACATCACCCTGGTGGTTGTTTGCCATGTCCAGGACAAAAAGATCTTTGAAATCGAATTTCTGGTCCAATTTGACCTCCGTTTATTGAGTCGCTTCTACCGTTAAAGAGTCCAGTGAATAACCTTTGCTGTAGTCGATCAGAACACGTCGTCCCTCGCGATTGGAAATATGTGCTGCCGCAACGACCAACATGGTGTCAAGACCGCATTCCAGCGAGATGCCGCTGTCGTCCCGGATCCCTTTCAGGGTTTCATCAACATGCTTGAGTTCAGCAATGAAATCGTCGGGACGTGTCTTCTTGATGAGCAACTCGTCTTTTGGATTCCCCCCACATGCCCATTGCACGAGATCTTCACTGCCGATTGCAATGTCTACATATCCGTCTTTGCCCTGGATGCGACCCCATTTGCGTGACGGTTGAGTGATGACATCCTGGACCACGCGCCCGACAAGGCCATTCTCCGTGCGCAAGTTCAGGAGGCACAGCTTGTCGTAGTCGACCGTGTCCGTCTTTATGTAGTCAAGACTTGCGACAACTTCGGTTACACGGCCTGCACCCAGATTTCTTGAAAAATGCTGCCAGAGGTTGATTGCATGGGAATGCTCGCCGCTGGCCCCTCCGCCTTTTTGCCAAAAGCCGAGGTAGCTGTCATGAGGCCCATCGAGCCAGGGATGGGCAGTAAAAATACCGCCCCAGTGCTCGCGAAACTCAACATCGAGAGTCTCAATTGAACCAAGCTGCGGCATGAGCTCGACAGCTTTTTCAGCGGCCGTACTGACAACGTGATTGTAGCCAACGAAAACCTCAACACCCGTTTCTGCTGCCAGACGACTCAATTCATCAGCTTTCTCCAGCGCAGGGGTACAGAGTGGCTTCTCAACCAGTATGGCCTTCGGTCTCTCACCGATGGCCTGAATGGCAAGGTCCATGTGCGAATCCGGCGGTGTGCCAATAAAAATCAGGTCAAATCCACCACGGGGCGCTTCTGAGGAGGTGAAGAGCTGAATGGATTCATCCCATTGCCCATAGCGCGACGGGTAAATATCATCCTTAGTCCTTTGCAGGGCGGCAGGGTCCTTATCGCATAAAGTAACGTTCCAACCTAAACGGCGGGAGGCATTGGCCAAATGGTTGCCGATGGAACCGGCACCAAGGATCTTGACGTTGTACATTCGGGTTTCTCCCAAAAAAAAGAAAATTGAAAGTTAATAAGTCTCAGCCGAGGGCTAAACGAGTCATCCTAACTTGTGGATGCCTTTTGCCTGCCGCTTCAATTCGAGCTCATTACGATTATTTGTAAATCCAGTACAGATGCTTTGAATGCTTTTTAACTTTGAGGCCATGAAACCTGTCAAGTAGTTGCCTGAATCGATCAATAATTCCTGACATCTCTTCAGCTGTTATCCCGGGATAACGATGATCATGCAGAGATATATTGTTGCGATGCCCAGGCTTATACATGTTGATCCGTTTTTCAAGGGCTCTGGTTTTCGTACGGTACCATCCGTTGAGGTGTTCTCCCAAAGGTGGTGCCGGAGGTTGTTTCTCTCTGTAACCCGCTTCGTCCAGGACATCAATCATGCGGTCAGCAGCCAAACGTCCTTCAAGAGCCTCAATATGCGGTTCAAGGGCGGCTTTCCTGGTCGCGTAGTCAAGTGGCCCCATTTCTCCATCAACGATCAGTCGAGTTGTCTTCAACAATTCATCAAGGGTGGAGACACGACGACTCACATTACTGACGATTGCGAAATCATACTCATCGACAGCTTCCGGTTCGTAATTAATGCCAGCCGTTCCAAGGATCGCTGATTCAACCAGGGTTGTGCAGCCATTGGCGACGACCGCTTTGGCGGCCATCAGCCAGGGATGCACATTACCATCGTTGGTGACGATCAAGTTGGGGTGGTCTTTGGCAACATCCAACCATGTCTGGTGACTTTCGGAAGGGTGGGGCCTCAAGATCACAGTATGATCTGCAAAGGCATCACAAAAGACCGGCAGCATTTTTTGAAAATGCTCAAAGATGGCAAGCTTGTGGCGTCCTTTGCCGATATCGAAAGGTTCTGCTTTCCCAGGCTTTTTGCCTTCGACTGCCTGCTTCAGTTCACCAAGCTCTGCGTAGTAATGGTTCACCTTGCTGAAGTTCGTATTGATAAGTATGAATGCGCCGTAACGCTCACGGATGGCTTCTGCTTCTGGCCGATAAAACTCACAGAGTTCAGGACGTAACAGGTCTATCCTGGGGTTTCCGGTCAACTTAATAGGGGTGCTTTTGTAGCCATCAAAGGAACGGAAAGCGCGTGCGTTGTCTTCACCCCAAGTGGTCAGGTAAGCAATCCGTTGCATAGCCACGGAAGAGAGACGCCAACGATGGTAGATCTCGTCCGGTTCCCGCAGAAGGCCTTCTTCATCCCAGGCCAGGATGTCGTGACCTGTCTGGTTGAGAAGTTTAAACATGCGAATACTGCGGGTCTTCATGCTTTTAGCCATGTAAACACCGCGTGGGATAGAAGCAGTTTTAAAGTGGATGTACGCACGAGAGCCGATCAGTACAGGGTAGCCACGCTCTGCCGCCACGCACGAAAGCAGGATCTTTGCGTCCATCTCGCGAACCTGGTTTTCGACCGGCATGATTATTGTTGAAGGTGCTGCTGCCATTAAAACTTTTCCTCGTGCAACTTAAGTCATCAGGTGCTTGATCCCGGAAAAGGTTTCCAGGATGAAGTTGATCTGTTCTGGAGAATGTGCCGCACTGATGCTGCATCGCAGCAAGCTCATTCCTGCGGGCGCAGCCGGGGGGAATACCAGATTGACATAGATGCCCTGGTCCAGCAGGGCCTTCCATGCAAGCAGAGTTTTCTCCTTGGTAGGGACACGTATTGCGACAATCGGGCTGAGGTCTGGCCCAAGCTCAAAGCCCAGGGCCTTGAGGCCTTGATATAAAAGCTCTGCATTCACCCAAAGTTTGGTGCGGAGCTCTGGTTTGGCCTGAATGACGCGCAGGGCTTCGCGTACAGATGCGATGATTGATGGTGATGGCGAGGCGGTAAATACATAAGAACGGCTAAGGTAACGAACCAGGTCCAGTTCTGGATGGTTGCTGACACAATAACCGCCTATGGAGCCCAAACTCTTACTGAATGTGCCGACAATAAAATCGACATCCTGCTCCACCCCGGCGGCTTCGGCCATACCTCGGCCGGTATCGCCAAGAACCCCCATGGAGTGGGCTTCGTCAACCATTAGCCATGCACCGTATTTACGTTTCAGAGCGGCGATCTCTTTCAGCGGCGCGCAGTCGCCAAGCATACTGTAGATGCCTTCGACAATAATAAGAGTATTCTCGGTCCGTGAACCCAGGCGCCGCAGTTTCTTGTCCAGATCTTCCATGTTGTTGTGGCGGAAACGGATCATCTCGGCACCACTCATCCTGCAGGCATCATAGATACTTGCATGGGAGTCGGCGTCCAGGACGATGACATCGCCAGGTCCGGCCAAGGTAGAGATTACACCAAGGTTAGTAACAAAACCGGTTGAAAAGACAATCGCGTTACTGCAATCGTAGAAACGCGCCAACTCTTTCTCAAGGTTGCTATGTCCGGCGAAAGTACCATTGGCCATGCGTGACCCGGTCGTTCCTGTTCCTTCTTGTTCCAGGCTTGTCTTTGCAGCTTCAATGCACTGTCGGTCAAAGGTGAGGCCCAGATAATTGTTGGACCCGGCCAGTAGAACCCGTTGCCCTTCGATAGAAGCTTCTGTCGGCGAATAAATCTCGTCGATGACAACGTTGAACGGATCAACCCCGGGGGGAAGTATTGCTTTCCGGGTCTCTGCAATAGCATCTAATTTGCTAATAAGGCTCATTAACTAGTCTCTATAATGGCTTGAATTTGCATTGTAAAATCTTTTACGGTCCGTAAGTCGGACAAGGCGTTTAGTGGGTAGGTAATATCAAAAGCATCTTCTACGTCGTGCAGCATTTCCATAACCTTGAGCGAATCGAATCCCAAGTCTTTGATCAGCTCTGTATCTTCCTGTATTGGCCCTGGCTGTGGTGCATGCTGCTGCAGGAGAGCGACGACCTGCTGAAAAATGGTTTCGTATTGAGTAGTTGTCATAACAAACAAAGCTCCAGTCGGTAAATTCGCTGACTCAAGGAAAAAGGTGCTGCATTCCATCGTTAAACTGAACCCGAGGTTGCCAGACGACCTCCCTGGTAATTGTCGTGTTATCGCAAACCCAGTTTGGATGGAAGATCTCTCTGACTTTTCCCGGGGTCAGCATTGGCGAATAACCAAGCAGACGGGACAAGCAGAGGTTGCACAGGGCGATCATTTGCAACAGGGATCTTGGTATTGTCAGCCTGTAGGGGGTTTTGCCATTTAGGTGACCGGCAATCGCTGCGATTTGTTGCCAAGTATAGCCGTCAGGGTGTCCGTCATGCAACTCAAAACAGCGGCTTTTGTGAGCACTTTCAGACCTCAGTAAACAACTTACAGCGTCTGCCAGATCATCGACGTAAAGAAGCGAAAATCTTCCTTCCTTTGCGCCAATTACGGGAACGAGACCACGATTGACCAACTGCAGCAGCGGCCGCATTTCGCGATCTCCAGGGCCATAGACGGCAGGGGGCCGAAGGATGTCACAGGAAAGATTGTCCTGGTACTTCAGGAGCGCATCCTCTCCCATTTTTTTACTCATAGCGTAGTCTGACAAGGATGGTTCGCGAGCAGCAAGGGAAGATATCAAGAGAAAACGCGGGACTTTGAGCTCTGTAGCGACCTCTGCAAGGCGCGTCACCCCTGCGACGTTAGCTTCATTGAAATGTTCAAGTGCCGATCCGCGCACTGTCCCGGCACAGTAAATGATCGCATCAACACCGGCGACGAGGGTGCGTAGGCTATCCGTATCTCCGAAATCGCCAGCCAGCCATTGAACAGAATCTGTTTGATCGGGAGAAGGGGTGGAAGAGGGACGGTACAAGGCTCTGAGCTGAAAGCCCTGAGATGCCAGATGCTTGAGCAAAACGCTGCCGATAAAGCCCGTTGCTCCAGTGACTGCCAATGTCATCACAACAGAGATCGTTTTTCAGAGAGATTCAATGGTTTACTTGCTTTACTTGGCGTTTACGATTCTGTCGGCAGCGGCAACGCGGGAAGCATTCGGATCAAGCGGGTTTGACTGATCATCGGCCGCAGGCTCAATTCTTAACCTGTCTCTTATACACATCTCCGAGC
>JAAXQF010000061.1 GCA_012974435.1 Desulfuromonadales bacterium
TCCTCGGTACACCACCGGAGGCGGCCGCGGTCACACTCGATGCTTTACAGGTTGATGTCATTGGTTCCAACTGCGGGCTCGGCATTGATGGTATTTATGATGTCCTCGCGCGGATGCGTCAGGTAACCAACAGGCCTTTGATTGCCCAGGCTAACGCCGGGCTGCCGGTTCTCAAGGATGGCCAGACCATCTTTCCGGGAACACCGGAGGAAATGACCGCCTACCATGAGCGCCTGATCTCTCTTGGTGTCAGGGTTGTCGGTGGTTGTTGTGGTACCACGCCAAACCATATTCGGGTGATGCGGGCTGCACTGGGAGATTACCCACAAGATTGGACAGCACCGCCCCGGCGGGGGTTCCTTTCCAGCCGGAGTGCCGTTGCCGAGTTCGGTGGAGATACTGCCTGCGCTCTGATCGGCGAACGCATCAATCCCACCGGTAAGAAAGCTTTTACCGCGGAGCTGCTTGCCGGCAAGACGGCTTATATCCGTCGCGAAGCGACCGGACAGGTTGCTGCCGGAGCTCATCTCCTCGATGTTAACTGCGGCGCTCCCGGTGTTGATGAGGCGGCCTCCCTGGAGAGAGCCGTCTATGCCGTCACCGGAGCTTGTACCGCCCCGCTGGTCATTGACACCTCAGATCTGGAGGCGCTGGAGCGGGGGCTCAAGGCCGCCGATGGCAAAGTCATGATCAACTCGGTCAATGGTGAAGCGAAAAGTCTGGAAAAAGTTCTGCCTCTTGCGCGTCGCTATGGTGCCGCCGTGATTGGCCTCACTCTCGATGAAACGGGAATCCCTGAAACGGCTGAGGGTCGCGTTGAAATCGCCCGTCGCATCCTTGACGCCGCTTTGGACCTTGGTTTGCCGAAGCAGGACGTGGTGATCGATTGCTTGACGCTGACCGTGTCTGCGGAGCAGAAGCGCGCCCTCGAAACCTTGCGCGCCTTACGCCAGGTTCGCGATGAACTGGGCCTGGCGACGGCCCTTGGCGTGAGCAATATTTCCTTCGGCCTGCCCTCACGTCCGGTTCTCTCGTCAGTCTTTTTTGCCATGGCGCTGGAGGCGGGTCTGAAGGTGGCGATCATCAATCCCAGGGATGAACGGATGATGGATGCCTATCGTTCAGCGCTGGTCCTGCTTTGCCAGGACGTACGGGCCGAAGCTTATATCGGTCACTATGCTGAACAAGCCGCAGCAACCCCTGCTGCAGCGCAAGGTGATGCTCCTCTGGATGTTCGTCAACGTCTTGCCGCAGCGGTCGTCAGTGGAGACAGCGAAGGCATCGTTGCCCTGGTCAAGGACGCCATGCAGGAAGGGCTGGATGTCATGGCAGTCAGTAACGAAGGGCTGTTGCCGGGACTCGAAGAGGTGGGTCGTCGCTTTGCTGATAATCGTATTTTCCTTCCCCAGGTCATGCGTTCTGCCGAGACCATGCAGACGGCCTTTGCCTACCTCAAAGAAAATTTTGCCGGCGAGGGTGGCCCTTCGCTGGGCCGTATCCTGATGGCTACGGTTGAAGGTGATATCCATGATATCGGTAAGAATATCGTTTGCACCTTGCTGGAAAACCACGGCTTCGAAGTGATCGACCTGGGTAAAAATGTGTCTGCTGCGAGAATTCTCGAAGTCGCGCAGAAAGAAGAGGTCGATGCCGTAGGCCTCTCAGCATTGATGACGACAACACTGCAGCAGATGGATGTGACCTTAGATAAGTTAAGGGACGCCGGGATTAAAGTTTTTACCATGGTTGGCGGAGCAGTGGTCACTCAAGAGTATGCTGACAGTATCGGTGCCGACATCTATGCCCGGGACGCGATCGAAGCCGTGGCCAAGGTGAAGCGGTTGCTGGGGGCTGGAGACTAGAGGCTGGAGGCTGGGCTTGCGCTGTTTTTTCTCCTGTGACAAAATGCATAAGGTTAAGTGCCGAAGGTTATAAGCTTATAGGGCATTTAACGCAAAGTCGCAAAGAGAGCAAAGAACGCAAAGAGAATCAAAAGCTTTTTAAAGAAGGGTTTTAAAACAACATCTTCTAGTGTTTTTTTGGCGTCTTTCCTTTCGTTTTCCTTAGCGTCTTTGCGTTGCGCTTTTTGTTTTTTGTTGAGTACGGAGAATTGCGGTAAATGGTAGTCGGTTTTAATCATAATTTTCGCTACAAAGGTGAGGTCTACCACATACAGACCGAAGATAGCGGGGTGAAGAACCCTAATATCGTGACCCTTTTGTATCAGGGTGGAACGATCCTCGGGTCGAAGAAGATCTCCTATGCTGATATCGCCAAAGTCGACAACCTGGAACAGGTCGTCGAAGAGTTGATGAAGGAACAGCATAAGGGAATGCTGCGCAGCCTCAAGTCCGGTGAGTACGATGAGGTGATCGATCGTTTGCAGACCGGCAAAAAGGTGATTCCAAAAGAGCAGAAAGCCACCGCTCCACCTGTTGTCGCTCCGCCGGCTTCGACGCCCCCCGAGCCTGTTCCGCCAGCAAAACCATCTGCGGCAGTGCCCGCGCCGCCAAAACCAGCGCCAGCAGTAGCAAAGACTGCTCCCGTAACACCCGCGACAGCGCCTGTTACGCCTGCGGCGGCACCCGCAGCGGCAGAAGAGAAAAAGGCGTCTCCAGTGGTTGAGGCCAGCCTGGATGAGGTTATCCTCTCTTACTTGATGGGGGATGATTGAATGCAAGCTGGAGGCTAGAGGCTGGAGCTTCGGGGATATATGATCTTTAAACCTTCACAGACCGGACAGCGCGGCGCAATCCTGATCATGCTCTTGGTTATGGTTGTGATCCTCGGCCTTGCCGCCAGCATGGCCGGTCAATCCTGGCGCAGCACCGTGCAGCGGGCCCGTGAGGCCGAACTGCTTTGGCGCGGCCAGCAGTATCAGCAGGCTATTGCCAGCTACTCTTCTGTCAAGCATGGTGCGCAACAGATGTTGCCGGCCACGCTTGAACATTTGCTGCGTGACCCGCGCTTTCCGGGCATGGTCAGGCATCTGCGTAAACTTTACGACGATCCGATGACCGGGGAAGAGTGGCAGTTGGTCACCGACCCGGCCGAGCGGATTATAGGGGTACGTAGCAGCAGCGATCTGGAGCCCTTTCAGAAAGAGGGCTTTCCCAAGGCGTTGGCTAAATTGACAGGCAAGGACTCTTACAGCGAATGGGAGTTCGTCTATACGCCGTCCGCGAAAAACAGTAAAGCGACCAGCACGACCAAAACAACCGGGGCGTCTGGTAAACCTTCCGCAGGAGCCGCGCAATCAGGCGCACAATAGGAAACGGGGCACGATGTTTTTTAAGAGTCTGGTCGGCCGAATCATCGTCCTCTCATTTCTGCTCTTCCTGGTTGCTATTGGCAGTATCACCCTTTTCCATATACGTCGTGAACATACACACATTACCAACTCAAGCCTGCGTACCGCAGATCTGATGATATCGGTCATTGAACGGGCCATTAACAATTCGATGAGTAGTGGTAAGACCCGGGATGTTCAGGCTATCCTTGAGATAATCGGCAGTGATGAGCGCTTGGCCGGTGTGCGTATTTTTCATCCTGATGGCCGTGTCCTTAAATCCTCTGATCCTAACGAAATAGGGCGTCGGGTTGATCCGCACAGCCTGTCGACTTTCCTTAGAGGCAATCGCCACGATGTTTTCCGTGGTCCAGACGGTGGTGAGGTTGTGGGGGTCGTTAAACCAATTTATACTGAACAACGTTGTACGCCGTGCCATGGCGCGGGTCGGCGGGTTGTTGGGGTTTTGAATCTGGATCTGTCTCTTGTAGAGATGGAGGCCCAATTGTTACAGGCTTCGCAACTTTTTGGCCTCAGTATGTTTACAGTCGTAATATTGATGACTTGGGGAATCTCTTTGATTTTCCATCGCTTCGTGCGGCAGCCCTTGCAGACAATGTCGAACAAGATGGCTCAGGTAGAAGAGGGCGACCTTTCTGTCAGGTTGGAACCGAAGGGTGACGATGAGGTCAGTCGTATGATGGTTAGTTTTAATTCCATGGTAGATCGACTGAGTGTGGCGAATGACGAGTTGCAGGAGTTTCATTACCAGCAGATGGAAAGAGCCGATCGTCTCGCCTCTGTCGGAGAGATGTCTGCCGGGATTGCTCATGAAATAAAAAATCCGCTCGCTGGAATCAAGGGCGCTATCACCGTCCTCGCTGATGATTTCGCCGAAGACGACCCGCGCCGTGAAGTCATTCATAAGGTTCTTGAGCAGATCTCTCGGCTCGATAAGGCGGCGACCGATCTGCTCTTTTTTGGTCGTCCCGGCAAGCCCAGTCCCGACTATGTCGATACCAATGACCTGCTTAAAAAGACGATGTTTTTCGTCAGTCAGCACCCCGAAGCCAAAAATGTGCACCAAACCAAGGAATTTACCCGTAATTTGCCACCGGTTTGGGTTGACGGCAAGCAGCTGCAGCAGGTATTTTTTAATATCATTCTTAACGCCATTCAGGCGATGAAGGACGGTGGTGACTTGTTTCTGCAAACTGACTTGGTTGAAAAGCCGGGGGGTCGGTCCGTTCAGGTAATGATCAGCGATTCTGGTCCGGGTATAAAGCCAGAGGATTTTGAGAAGATCTTTGCCCCATTTTTTACGACCAAAACTCAGGGGACTGGGCTCGGTTTGGCTATCTGTCGGCAACTTGTGGAACAGCAGGGTGGAACAGTCGAAATCAGTAGCCGGGTTGGTAAAGGTACCCAGGTTGTAATAGTATTACCGGTCAGCAATGAAGCTATGCCGGTTTTGAACGAGGAATAACCAGTGCGTAATACGAGAATATTAGTAGTTGATGATGAACATTTGATCCGTTGGTCGTTGGAGCAGTCCCTGAAAAAGCAGGGTTACGATGTCATTACTGCCGCTAGCGGCGAGGAAGCGCTCAGGCAGGTCCAGGAAGAGTCGCCTGAACTAATGCTGCTTGATATTCAGTTGCCCGGCATGGACGGGTTGCAGGTTCTGGAAAAGGTCAAAGAGGTCGATGGCGAGATCATCGTTGTCATGGTCACAGCCCTGGGTGTTCTTGAAACTGCCGTCAAGGCGATGCGCCTTGGAGCGCATGACTACATCAACAAGCCTTTCAACCTGGATGAGCTGTCAATCATCATCAAGAAGGCTCTGGAAACCAGGCAGCTGCGCAAGGAGGTCGCTCAACTTCGCTCAGTCCATGAGAGCAAGTTCGGCATCGATAAAATCATCGGTGAAAGTCGTCATATGAAGCAGGTCCTCGACATGGTCCGCAAGGTCGCCAAGAGCGATGCCAGCACCGTGTTGATTCAGGGCGAGAGCGGCACCGGCAAGGAGTTGATCGCTCGCGCTATTCATATGGAGAGCGCGCGTAAAGATAAACCTTTTATGGCGATCAACTGTGCCGCGGTTCCAGAGACTTTGCTTGAGAGCGAATTGATGGGGCATGAAAAAGGTGCTTTCACCGATGCCAAGAGCCAGAAGCAAGGTCTCTTTGAAATGACTGACGGCGGCACCCTCTTTCTCGATGAGATCGGTGACATGGAAGTGGGCATGCAGGCCAAGCTGTTGCGCGTCCTTGAAGAACGGACCGTTCGCCGGGTCGGAGGTAACAAAGAGATTCCGGTTGATGTCCGTATCGTGTCCGCGACCAATCAGGAGTTGCTCAAGAAGATCGAGGATAAAACCTTTCGCAACGACCTCTACTATCGTTTGCAGGTCATTCCCATCTACCTGCCGCCGTTGCGTGAACGACGCGACGACATTATGGTTCTGGTTAACTTCTTTATTCGCCACTACAACCGGGAGTTTGGCAAAGCCGTCGCCGGTGTCTCCAAGATGGCCCGCAAGTTCCTTGAAGAGTATGAGTGGCCTGGTAACGTGCGTGAGCTGAAAAACATTATTGAGCGTGCGCTTATCCTCGAAAACGAAGAGACGCTGATGCTGGAACATCTCCCCCAGGAATTAATCTCGAAAGCCGGTGGTGTTGCCTCCGGGCCGATGAGTCTGCGTATCCCCCCGGAAGGGATAGACATCGAGGATGTCGAGCGGGAGTTGATTCGCCAGTCACTCGAAATCGCTGAGGGGAATCAGTCGAAAGCGGCCAAAATGCTTAATCTTGGTATTGATGCTTTTCGTTACCGGATGAAGAAATTCGGTTTTTTAAGTTAGCTTATCCCCTCTCTACCATAAACCATATGTAAGCCTTGCGGGGCGATCTCTACTGGAGGTCGCCCCGCTTTTATGTGGAGGTTGTGTTCCGCTCTTGGCAGAGCCTTGCAGGAGTTGGTATCAAGGTTGCAAGAAAAAGACTGGAAGCAACCTTTACAGACTGGCAAACTTCTCTCTTTGAGAGGTAATAAGTGTTTGTAATAATAAACATTATTAATACCGCGTCGTGCCCGCAGGAGGCTCTACAATGAAACAAACCTACTCGACATTCAGCCTTGTTACGGTGATATCGCTGTTGCTTGGTGTTATTTGGCTCAGCCCGGCCTTTGCCGCAGTTCCGAGCTTTATCTCATTGGGACAAATCAAGGCGGATTCCCTTCGGGTGCCCGGGGCGATGGATCTGGATGGATCTGGTACTTTGTATGTGGCCGATAACCGCGGTGGCTTGGTGCATAAATTCGCTCCTCACGGCCAGTTGCTGGAAGACTTCGCCCTGCAGGCTTCGGGGAGCGGTCTGGCAGTGACCACTGATGGGCTGCGACTTTATGT